>CADBTH010000197.1 GCA_902797495.1 uncultured Ruminococcus sp. | reverse complement strand
GTTTCCGGAGAGCTCAAGCACTCCCGATACGTCGTCGAAGTTCCAATACATATCGTTTCCGAAGTATCCGGAGGCAGCGGCGGCGACGTGCGCCGGAAATACAAGTAAGACAGATACTAATAACGCAAAAATTAAAGCGAATGATAGAATCTTCTTCATGACCTCATACCTCCGTTAATATTTTGTTTATTCCGTTAAAAAGCCGGAATGCTTTTCATGAGCTATTTGTCATTTGTTACAAATACAGTTTATCACAACATTTCGGATTTGTAAAGATTTTTTAATATTATTTTTGATGATTTTTTGTTATATTGTACAGTAAATCCATAGTATTTATTAATTAATTGTTATATTTGCTTAAAGCTAACT
The DNA here is from genome assembly GCA_902797495.1 of uncultured Ruminococcus sp. Lineage (GTDB taxonomy): Bacteria > Bacillota > Clostridia > Oscillospirales > CAG-272 > RUG14199. The sequence continues at coordinate 11,136 of CADBTH010000197.1, read as the reverse complement.
ATTTCCGTATATTCCCATTAGTCCGTTTTGTGAACTCTTCCTTAATATTATATGCATGAAGACGTAAAAAATCAGGGGCTCGCCCCTGATTTTCAATTCGTTTGTCAACCGAGCGCAACGTCGAGCGCCATCATCACGGTGAATCCGAGCGCGAACATGACGACTCCCACGTTCGAATGCTCTCCCTCCGACATCTCAGGTATCAGCTCCTCAACAACGACGTAGACCATAACTCCGCCGGCAAATCCCGTCAGCGCGCGCTGAACGCTTCTGTTCATCTCTTTCTTCATAAAGAAAACGCACGCGGAGCCGAGAGCCGTGCCGATAAACGGGATCGCGATCCCTTTTATTATGTCAAGCCACATAAAAGTCCTCTTTTTCTTTCATTATAAAAATATCGCGGCGGTTAGCTTTCGCTAACATTTTATCACAGCGCGAAGCGTTTGTCAATGACGGCAAAGAAAAGCGGCGCGGTCAGAACGACCGCGCCGTTTTGCATTGTTTTTTAAAGCCGGCTTATTTAACTTCGACTTCTGCGCCTGCAGCTGTGAGTTTAGCCTTGAGCTCTTCAGCTTCGTCCTTGGAAACGCCCTCTTTGATAGCCTTGGGAGCACCCTCAACGAGTTCCTTAGCTTCCTTAAGTCCGAGACCTGTGATCTCACGGACAGCCTTGATAACGTCGAGCTTCTTCGCGCCGAAGTTTGTGAGAACAACGTCAAATTCCGTCTTCTCTTCTGCTGCGGGAGCTGCTGCGCCGCCTGCTACTGCTACTGCTACGGGAGCTGCGGAAACGCCGAATTTCTCTTCGATCGCTTCAACGAGTTCTTTTGTTTCAAGAAGTGTAAGAGCTTCGATAGCTTCAACGATGCTTGTGATCTTTTCGCTTGCCATTGTAAATTCCTCCAAATTACAGATAAATTAATTATTTTTTCGTTCGTGTTGCCGAAATCACTCGGCTGCGGGTGCTTCTTCAGCGGGAGCCGCTTCTTCTGCAGGTGCTTCTGCGGGAGCTGCTTCTGCTGCCGGAGCTTCTTCTGCGGGAGCCGCCGCTTCTTCCGCGGGAGCTTCTCCGCCCTTTTCAACTACAGCGTTGAGGGCGATAGCGAGAGACTGGATCGGTCCCTGGATGCTGCCGAGGATCCTTGCGATCATGGTTTCCTTCGAAGGTGTGTCAGCGAGTTCAACGACCGTAGCCGTATCGATGACAGCGCCGTCAAGGAATCCTGCGCGGAGCTCGAAGCAATCGATCTTGTCAGCATACTGCTTCAGTATCTTTGCGGGTGCGACCGGATCGTCGTAGCTGAGCGCGATAGCGTTCATGCCTTCGAGATGTTCCTTCATCGCGCCGAAGCCGACTTCGTCACATGCGCGTCCGATAAGAGTATTCTTAATTACGGAATACTCAACGCCTGCTTCTCTGAGGCTCCTGCGGAGAGCTGTGTCCTGTTCGACCGTGATACCCTGATACTTTACGAGAACGCCGGACGCCGCCTTGCCGAATTTTTCAGCGAGCTCGGCAACGACAGCTTTCTTCTGTTCCAATACCTTTGCACTGGGCATTTTTTATTCCTCCTTCTGAGATGTCGCAGGAAGGCACAAATAAAAGGGTCTTTTCCGCACCGAAAAAGACCCTGATAACCTTATCTTCGTCTTCCTCGGCAGGAAAGCAAGCTTTTACCGTGAACCTGCTGTCTTTGGATAACGTAAGTATAATACCACAAACTTTGACGCTTGTCAAGCGTTTTTTTATTTTTTATTCTTATTCTTTATTTTTTCCCAATAAGCCTTAGCCGCCTGCTCCGTCTTATTGTCTCCGAAGACGTAGTATTCTCTGTCCTTCAGGTCGTCGGGAAGATACTGCTGCTCCACGTAGTTGTCCTCGTAGTCGTGCGGATATTTGTATCCTTTGAAGAGCGGGCTGCGCAGATGAGTCGGCACGGCGCCTCCGCGTCCCGCGCGTATGTCCTCCTGCGCCGCGTGAAGCGCGGAATACGCGCTGTTCGACTTGGGAGCGGTCGCGAGCATGACCGTCGCGTTCGCGAGCGGTATCGCAGCCTCGGGGAGTCCGAGCTCTCGCGCGCACTCGACGCACGACCTCGTCACCACCGCGGCGAGCGGGTACGCCGCTCCGATATCCTCTGATGCGATGACCATGAGCCGTCTGCAGGGTGAGATCAGATCTCCTCCCTCGAGGAGCCTTGCGAGATAGAAGACCGCCGCGTCCGGGTCGGAGCCTCTGATCGACTTTTGAAGAGCCGAGAGGAGGTCGTAATGGACGTCGCCGTCCGAGTCGAAGTTCCCCGCGGAAATTCCGGGCGTGAAGAGCTTTGCGTCCTCGAGGGTCACGCGCTCTCCCTCTCCCGCCGTGACGTACGAGACCGCGTTCTCAAGCATCGTCACCGCACGTCTGACGTCGCCGCCGGCACACTCAGCGATATATTTCAGCGCCGCGTCGTCGGCGCCGATCTTTCCTTCCCACGCGGCGTCGAGAGTCTTTTTAAGATAGGGGAAAAGTTCTTCTGCGGATACGCTTTTGAACTCGAAGACCGCGCATCTTGAGAGAAGCGCGTCATATACATAAAAGTAGGGATTCTCGGTCGTCGAGGCGATCAGGGTGATCCTTCCGTCCTCGATGTATTCGAGCAGGGACTGCTGCTGCTTTTTATTGAAGTATTGGATCTCGTCGAGATAGAGCAGTATCCCGTTGTGTCCCATGATGCCGTCGGCGTCCGCGGCGACTGCCCTCACGTCCGCGAGGGACGCGGTCGTCGCGTTCAGATGCCTCATCTCGATCCCCGAGCTCTTCGCGAGTATCCTCGCGGCGGTAGTCTTTCCCGTTCCGGGAGGGCCGAAAAAGATCATGCTCGGGATCCTGTCGCCGGAAGCGAGCCGTCTCAGGGCTCCGCGCTCGCCGACGAGACGGGACTGTCCCACCATATCGTCGAAGCTCTCCGGCCTTATTCTGTTTGCAAGGGGAGAATAATTCACGCCGTCCCCTCCTTCGCCTGTCGTTTTAGATATATATATTATACAATTATTTTCAACGCTTTGCAATAGTATCGCCGAGAAAGGACAAATATGAAAGCAGAAAAAAAGACCGAATCGGCAAGAAGATATCTGATAGAGTACCCCGTTTTCTCGGACGGCGTGGGCGACGTCTCTCTGATGAACGCTTTTTCGGAAAAGCTCGCGTCCTCACTTGCGGAAAAGTGCCGCGGGAGCGACAAGACAAGATACCGCCTTACTTACTCGGTCAGACAGAACGGCGAGGAGACGGTGGTGACCTATCTCTTCACGTCGTCCGTCGGACGCGAGGCGCTGCGCTCCGAAAAGCTTGAGGTGACGTGGAAGAACGGATATATAAAGCGTTTTGAAAGAAGTTGAAAAAGGTATTGACAAATACCCCCGAGGGGTATATAATCATTATCGGAAAGCGAGATGATAATATGGATGATAAAGGCTGCTGCAGACGGCGCGAGCGAACCGAAGAGGAATACAAAAAGCTCGCGAACCGTCTGTGCAGGATAGAAGGTCAGGTCAGGGGGATCGGCAAAATGCTCGAGGAGAGCGCGTACTGCATCGACATACTGATGCAGGTCTCTGCGGCGAAGGCCGCTCTCGATTCGTTCTCCAAGGAACTTCTGACGGAGCACATAAACACCTGCGTCGCGGACGATCTTAAGAAGGGGTCGTACGAGAAGACGGAAGAGCTGACCGAAGCGATAAAGAAACTGATAAAATAGAAAAGAGATCAAAATGAAACAATACGATATAACGGGAATGAGCTGCGCCGCGTGCAGCGCGAGGGTCGAAAAAGCGGTGTCGTCAGTACCCGGCGTCACGTCGTGCTCGGTGAGCCTTCTGACGAATTCAATGGGAGTCGAAGGGAGCGCCGACGAGCGCGCCGTCATAGACGCGGTCGTAAAGGCGGGATACGGAGCCTCGGTAAAGGGAAAGCGCGAGAGCCGTCCCGACGACGCGCTGAAGGACACGGAAACGCCGCGCCTCGTGAAGAGGCTCGCGCTCTCCGTCTCGATCCTGCTCGTTCTGATGTACTTCTCGATGGGTCACTCAATGTGGAACTTCCCCGCTCCCGCGGTATTCGACAATCCGGTATTCTCGGGAACGTTCCAGATGCTCCTCGCGATCGCGGTGATGGTCGTCAACAAAAAATTCTTCACGTCGGGAGTAAAATCCCTGCTCCACGGCGCGCCGAATATGGACACGCTCGTATCCCTCGGCTCGGCGGCGTCGTTCGGCTATTCCCTCGTGATTCTCTTCATAATGATAAACGCGCAGGGCAAGGGCGACGCGGCGACGGTCGAGCGGCTCGGAATGGATCTGTACTTCGAGTCCGCGGCGATGATACCGACCCTCATCACGGTCGGTAAGACGCTCGAATCCTACTCCAAAGGAAGAACGACCGACGCGCTGAAGAGCCTGATGAAGATAGCTCCTCAGAGCGCGGTAGTGCTGAGGGACGGAAAAGAAGTTACGGTCGGGATAGAAGAGGTGATGAAGGACGACCTCTTCGTCGTGCGCCCCGGAGAGAGCGTACCGGTGGACGGAGTCGTCGTTGAAGGCGCGAGCGCGGTGGACGAGTCCGCTCTGACGGGCGAGAGCATACCGGTCGAAAAAGAGCCCGGCGACGCGGTGTCCGCGGCGACCATCAACACGTCGGGATTCATGAAGTGCCGCGCGACGAGAGTCGGCGAAGACACCACCCTCGCTCAGATAATAAAGACGGTCTCCGACGCCGCGGCGACGAAAGCGCCGATCGCGAGGATCGCCGACCGCGTGTCGGCGGTGTTCGTTCCGGTTGTTATCGGCATCGCCGCCGTGACTTTCGCGGTTTGGATGATACTCGGCAAGAGCTTTTCATACTCCATAGCGAGAGCGATATCCGTCCTCGTCATAAGCTGTCCGTGCGCACTCGGGCTTGCGACTCCTGTCGCCATAATGGTCGGCAGCGGAGTCGGAGCGAGAAACGGGATACTCTTCAAGACCGCCGCCTCCCTCGAGGAGGTCGGAAGGATAACGTCGATCGCGCTCGACAAGACGGGCACGGTGACGGAGGGACGTCCGTCGGTCACAGACCTCGTTCCGTACGGCATCGGCGAGGAGGAGCTTCTGCGCCTCGCCGCCTCGCTCGAATCCTACAGCGAGCATCCGCTCGCCAAGGCGATAGTCGGGAAAGCGGAAGGAATAGAACTCCGGGAGATGACCGACTTCAAAGCAGTCCCCGGAAACGGACTTTCGGCAAGGACGGCTGACGGCGCTCTCGTCGTCGGCGGAAACGCCGCGTTCGTATCGGCCTTCGCGCCGATACCGGAGGACGCGCGCCTGCTTGCAGACTCGTTCTCTGAGGACGGCAAAACTCCGGTATTCTTCGCAAAGGACGGGGCTACCGTAGGTATCGCCGCGCTTGCGGACGGCGTCAAGGACGACTCCCGTCAGGCGATAGGCGAGCTTCAGAACATGGGTATCCGCACCGTCATGCTGACCGGAGACAACGAGCGCACCGCCGCAAAGATCGCGCGCGAGACGGGAGTCGAAGAGGTGATCGCCGGAGTTCTTCCCGCGGGAAAAGCCGACGTTATCTCTGAGCTGAAACGGGACGGCAGATGCGCGATGGTCGGCGACGGGATAAACGACGCGCCCGCGCTCACTTCGTCCGACTGCGGTATCGCGATAGGCGCGGGAACGGACGTCGCCATCGACGCCGCGGACGTCGTCGTGATGAAGAATTCGCTGAAGGACGTCTCGGCGGCGGTAAGACTCAGCCGGAGGACAGTCCGCAACATCCACGAAAACCTCTTCTGGGCGTTCATCTACAACGCGATCTGCATTCCCCTCGCGATGGGCGTTTTCGGGGTAGAGATGAAGCCGGTTTACGGGGCGGCGGCGATGAGCCTTTCGAGCTTTTGCGTGTGCATGAACGCGCTGAGACTGAATCTCGTTAAAGTACACGATCCCTCAAAGGATAAACCAATAAAGAAAAAGAAGAAAACAGAAACGGTAAAGGAGACACAACAGATGGAAAAAACGGTAAAGATCGAAGGAATGATGTGCCCGCACTGCGAGGCGAGAGTAAAAGCGGCTCTCGAGGCGATCGACGGAGTCGAGAGCGCAACGCCCTCTCACGTTGAAGGGAACGCAAAGCTCGTGCTCACAAAGGAAGTCGCCGACGACGCGATCGCCTCGGCGGTCGAGGGCGCGGGGTACAAGGTACTGTAACTTCAAAAAGATAACGGCGTGTTCGTCCGAACACGCCGTTCTTTTTGTTATTCCGTTTCTTCTTCGGGTTCTTCTTCGTCCGCAAGTTTTTCAAGCTTCACCTCGGTGATCCTGCGCGATACGATCTGTGAGATCGTGATGCGGTATCCGCCGAACTCGAAGCTCTCGCCCTTATCGGGGATCTTTCCGAGCTTTTCCATGACCCATCCGCTGACGGTGTCGGCTTCGGACTCTTCGTCGTCTATACCGAACTCCTCGAAGAACTCCTCGAGTTCGAGAGTTCCCTGAACGAGGAATTCACCGTCTCCGATCTTTGAGACGTCCTCGACCACCTCGTCGTGCTCGTCCCATATCTCGCCGACGAGCTCTTCGAGAATATCCTCCATCGTGACGATGCCGGCGGTCCCGCCGTACTCGTCGACGACTACCGCGACGTGAGTCTGCTCGCGCTGAAGCTTCTTCAAAAGTTTTGAGATCTTCATCGACGGAGCGACGAAGACGGGCTTCTGGATTATGTACTTCAGATCCTTCTTGCCCTCGAGTATCTCCTCGTAAAAGTCCTTCTGATGGATGAATCCGACGATGTTGTCAAGAGACCCTTCGTATACGGGAAGTCTCGAATATCCGGTCTCCGAAAACGCCTCGGAAATGTCCTTCATATCGGCGTCCGCGGGAACTGCGACTATATCGACTCGCGGCGTGAGGATATCCTCCGCCTGCCTGTCGTCGAATACGATCGCGTTTCTGATCAGTTCGCTCTCGTTCTCGTCGAGTCCGCCCTCGTTGTACGCCTCGTTGACGATCGTTATCAGCTCGTCGTCGGTGATAGAAGAATCCTCCGTCTTTCCGGTGATCTTCGATACGAGCTTCGCCCAGAGAGAGAAGATAAAGCTGATCGGAGTGAAGATCACGAGAAGCGCCCTGACCGCGGGCACCGTCGCCATCGCGAACTTTTCGGGCGCGCCTTTTGCGAGCGTCTTCGGGGTTATCTCGCCGAATATCAGCACGACGAGAGTCACGACTACCGTCGAGATCGTAGTGCCGTAATCGGGGTTCTTCTTCACGAAGAAGACTGCCGCGACTGTCGCGAGCAGGATATTGACTATATTGTTGCCTATCAGTACCGTCGTCAGAAAACTGTCGTAGCGTTCGACCGTATCGAGAACGCTCTTCGCCCTCTTCGAGCCGTTTTCGGATAGGCTCATCAGTTTGATCTTGTTGACCGAACTGAAGGCGGTCTCCGCCGCGGAAAAGAAAGCGGACAGAAGGATACACAGGATCATTATGAATACGTCCATAAGAATCAGATGTACCTCCTCGGGCAAATTACATTAGATCGGGGTAATGGCACGTCGTCCATCATCTGTCTCCTTTTAAAAAATATTTGATTTATTATATCATACTTTTATTAACAAATAAAGTACTTTGCGATATATTTTGACGGCGCGGTCAATTTGCCGCGCCGCACACTTCATTTTTTATTCTTCTTTCGGCTTTTTTTCTCTTTACGAGCCGCGCGCTTCGCGGCTTTTTTAACGTCGCGCGCTTCCCTCTTCAAACGCCGCTTTTCTTTTGCGCCGTCCTTGTCGCCGGAGTCTTCAGGCCTGCTCTCGATCTCCTTGAAGCCCATGCCGAGAACTTCCGTCGCGTCGGTCAGGATCATGAAAGCGTCGCGGTCGACGTTTTCGACGAGCTGTTTGAGTATATACTCCTCGTTCCTCTTCACGACGCACATCAGCACTTCCTTGTTCTCTTTAGTGTACCAGCCGCTGCCGTGGAGGTAGGTGACTCCGCGCTCGAGACGTTCGTTCACCGCTTCCGCTATCTCTTCGTGCTTCGAGGAGATGACGATCGCCATCTTCGCCTTTTCCGAGCCGCCGAGGATCGCGTCGATCGCCGCGCTGTAAGCGAAAATGGAGACGGAGGAATAGATGACTCCCTCAAATTTGCCCATGACAATGGCGGAGCCGATGACGACGAAAGCGTCGATGATGAGGATCAGACGCCCCGTGGACAGTCTTCTAAAACGCTTCTTGAGCAGAACGGCGGAGAGGTCAGAACCGCCCGTCGTAAAGCCCCTCGTAAGAAGGAGTCCCGCGCCGGCGCCCATGGTCACGCCGCCGAGGATCGCGCGCAGAAGAGGCTCGTCGACGAGAGCTGCGGGAAGAAACGGTGTCAGGTCTATGGCGACGGACGTCGCGATGATACCGGCGACGGTCTTTATCATCGATTTGAATCCGCTGACCTTTATGTTCATCAGGAGAAGCGGTATGTTCAGAAGGATGATGAGTACGCCTATCGGGAGCTTATCATATAAAAAATTAATGACAGTCGCAATACCGGTGACGCCGCCCATTACGACGTCGACCGTACCCTCCGGAGCCCTCGGGGGCGAGAGGAACATATTCATGGAGACGCCGAAAAGAAACGCGCCGCCGAAAAAAGATACCGCGCCGGATATCCAGTTCGCAACTTTCTTTGTATTCATCGGGTGATCCTCGTCAAAAAATAATAAAGGTCTGCTGCCGCTTTATATTATAAATCAATTAATAAAAATAATCAATAGTCAAACCGCATATATTCACGTATTTTTTCATAAGCTTTATTGACAACTATAAGGACCGGAGGTAAAAAATGAAGGATACGTCATATTTGCCGGAAGGAAGGCGGATAGGTACGCCTGAGAACGATCAGTACTTCGCGTCGGTAAAAACGCTCGAACGCGCCATGCGCGAGGGACGAATCCTCGAAGGGATAGCTCAGAGCTGTTCCGAGGAGCGCATGGACCTTTTGCTCGACCTCGGAGGGATAAAAGGCGTCATACCGAAATCGGAGGCGGCTCTGGAAGGGGACGGCTCATCGGCCCCGCGCGATATCGCCGTCATCACGAGAGTCGGGCGCCCCGTCTGCTTCACCGTGACGGACGTCGCGTCCGACGGCGCGCGTCCCGTCGCGTATCTCTCGAGGAAACGGGCGCAGATGAAGTGCCGCGAGGAATACGTGTCGACCCTCACACCCGGCGACGTCGTCGACGCGACGGTCACTCACCTCGATCCTTTCGGCGCGTTCGTCGACGTAGGATGCGGCGTCGTCTCTCTTCTGAGCATAGACTGCATATCCGTATCGAGGATATCCCATCCGTCGAAGAGGCTGAAGAAAGGACAACAGATTTATACGGTTGTAAAAAATATCGACCGCGAGAGCGGCAGGATTTACATGAGCCTGCGCGAGCTGCTCGGAACGTGGGAGGAAAACGCCGCCGCGTTCACGATAGGCAGTACGGTCGCGGGAAGTGTCAGAAGCATCGAGGACTACGGCATCTTCGTCGAGCTCACGCCGAATCTCGCGGGGCTCGCGGAGAGGCGCGACGGGGTCGAGGTCGGCGACGCCTGCGCGGTCTACATAAAGAACATCATAAAGGAGCGGATGAAGATAAAACTCTCCATCATCGATTCCTACGCTCCGACGGACGACTTGTCGCCTATCGAATACTTCATCGACCCGACGAAGGTGCGACATTTAGACAAATGGCGATATTCTCCTTTAGTATGCCCGAAAATAATCGAAACAATATTCGAATGAGAAAACCGCGGAGCACAAGCTCCGCGGTGTTTTTGCAGGGGTCCTCAGGACGAACGAAGTCCGCCCCGGGGTTCACGCTTATTTACTCAGGCACGCATAAAGCAGATTCCTGAGGCGCGGAGTCGTGAAGTACTCCTGATTGTTGAGCATATGGTGCGCGTAGAAGAACGCGACGTCGTTTTCGGGGTCGACGAGGATATATGCTCCGGCGGCTCCGCTCCAGCCGAATTCTCCGAGAGGAGAGAGCCCTCCCGACTTTACGCGGTCGACGTGAGTCCTGACTCCGAGACCGTAGCCGTATCCCACGAGCTGTCCCCAGTCGAACGTGCTCATCTGCTCGTCGTTCAGCCAGTTCAGCCTCCACAGATCTATGCTCCGCCTCGTTATGATGCGCTCGCCGAGCGGCGAGACGCCTCCCGCGGCGAGAGTTCTCGCGTAGAGCGCGAGATCGGGGACCGTGGACAGAAGACCCGCGCCGCCGCTGTCGTACTCGTCGCCGAATACCATGTAGTTGTGCAGCGGTATCTTTTCATACTTGCAGGTCGTATCGTTGAAATTGTATTTCGACGCCATGCGGCGTTCTATCTCGCTCTGAGGCAGATGAAAGTACGAATCCTTCATGCCGACCGGCTCGAATACGTGGCGCTTAACGTAGTCGGCAAACCTTTCGCCCGATATCTTTTCGACAAATGCCGCTAATATATCGTGACTCATACCGTAGCACCAGTATTTGCCCGGCTCGAAGATGAGAGGCGTCGCGGCGAGCGCCTTCGCCATATCCGCGGTGGAAATGTTTCCGTTCTCGTCCTTCGCCGCCTTGATCGCGTCCTTCTCTGTGCCGTAATCGTAACCGGACGTCATGCAGAAGAGGTCGCGCACCCTGATGCGGTTTTCAGCCTTAGCGGGGCGTACGCCGTCCTCCGTCCTGTGATTTACGGTCATATCGGAGAACTCCGGCATATAGAAGTCGAGCGGATCGTTGAGGTCGAAGAGTCCGCGCTCGAGGAGCTGAAGCCCGCAGAGCGAGGTGATCGTCTTCGTGATGCTGTACATGAACATCATCTCGTCGCCCTGCATACGCTTCCCGCTCTCGACGTCGGCGTAGCCCGACGAATGGCGGTACACTTCTTTTCCTTTATAATAGGCGATTGCAGAAGACCCGGGGATCCTCCACTCGTCGCTCATCCAGTCCTGAAACTTTTCAAGGTCCTTGAAGTCCATTTAATCCCATCCTTCGTGAAGCACGTAAACTCTGCAGTTCTGAACGCCGAATTCAGATCCCGGCGGTACCCAGATATCGATGATATTTCCCTTGAT
>CADBTH010000196.1 GCA_902797495.1 uncultured Ruminococcus sp. | reverse complement strand
GTCCGGATTTATAAGGTATCTGAACGGTTCCGCTTCGTTTGAGGCGTTCTCGAGCTCGTCGAACGAATACTCGCGCCCCTCGCGCTTCCACTGCCTGCGCGACTCTTGGATGAGCCAGAGCCCCATGATGTTCTTCATCACGTTGATCTTTCCGTCGACTCCGCCTTCGTTCGTGAAGCTGAGCTTTTCCGAAATCTCATTGATTATCGGGCACTCGTTTTCCGTGCCCATGAGCGACCACGTGCCGCTGCTTATGAAGAGAAAATCCTTCTCCGCCGCAGGCACCGCGAGCACGGCGCACGACGTGTCGTGAGACGGCACGTTGACGACGGAGGCTCCGGTCTTACCGGTCTCCTCGTCGACCTCGTCCGTCAGTTTACCGAGAACGTTGCCGGGCATGACAACGGGTGCGAAGAGTCCCTTGTCGATACCGAGTTTCCCGAGGATACCGTCCGAAAACTCGCGCGCCGCGGCGTCCATCATCGCAGTCGTCGAGCCGATAGTGTATTCACAGACTTTTTTGCCCGTGAGGAAATATCCGAGAAGGTCGGGCGTCAGAAGAAGAGTTTCGGCGTTGTCGATGACCCAGGGTCTCGTATGCTTGTCCGCGCTGACCTGAAAGATCGTATTGAAGCTCATCGATTCTATTCCCGTCACGCCGTAAAGCTCCGAATACGGGATCTCTTTATAAACGCGCTCCATCTCGGGAAGAGTCCTCTCGTCCCTGTAGTGATACGGGACCGATAAAAGAGATCCGGTGCGGTCGATATAACCGTAGTCGACTCCCCACGTGTCGATGCCGACTGTGTCGACTCCGCCGTCCTTCGAACATTTCAGGATAGCGGTCTTGATCTCGTGGAGAAGCCTGAGCGTGTCCCAGTAAAAGCTGCCGCCGATCTGAAGAGGGTCGTTTGAAAAGCGGTGAACTTCCCTGAGAGTTATCCGCTCTCCGTCAAATTCGCCGACGATCCCGCGTCCGCTCGACGCGCCGAGATCGATCGCAAGTACCTTTTTTCCAGCCATATCTTCCTCCGGACGTATAGTATATATTAATTATACTATTATTTATAAGTTTAGTCAATCGCACAAAAGAAGAAAAAACGAATATTATAAAAAAAATTCCACCGTGTGAAAGAAAAAAGCACTTTTGGCAAAATGTGCCAAAAGTGCTTTTCATATTACTTGTATTTACGTTTACGTGCAGCTTCGGATTTCTTCTTTCTCTTTACGCTGGGCTTCTCGTAGCACTCTCTCTTGCGAAGCTCTGCCTGAATGCCCGAACGCTGGCACTGACGCTTAAAACGACGAAGCGCGCTGTCAAGGGATTCGCCCTCTTTGACTCTGATCTCAGCCATATCCTGTTTCACCCCCTTCGCTTCAAGCGCGGAAAATTACTTATATAGTATATACTATATTTTTTTGCGTGTCAAGAGAATTTTTCAAAAAGTGAAAATTTCTCCGGAAAATCACTTCGCGACGATGTTCACGATCTTGCCGGGAACGTAGATCTCTTTGATGATCGTCTTTCCGGCGAGAGAAGACGCGATCTTCTCGTCGTTCTTCGCCGCTTCGAGGACGGTCGCCTGATCGGCGTCGGCGGGAACCGTCACCGTTCCGCGGAGCTTGCCGCAGACCTGAACGGGGACTTCGATCGTGTCGTCGACGGTTTTGGACTCGTCGTAATCGCACCAGGGAGCGGTCGCAAGGAGCCCCTCGCCGCCGATCCTCTCCCATATCTCCTCCGTCACGTGAGGCGCGAAGGGGTTGAGAAGAGTTACGAACGTCTTCAGTTCTCCGGTCGTCACACTTCCCTTGTCGTATATCTGATTGAGAAGCGTCATCAGCGCGGCGATAGCCGTATTGTATTTGAGCGTTTCGATGTCGTCCGACACCTTTTTGATCGTCTTGTGGAACGCGGATTCGAGGTCTGCGGAAAGACCTTCGCCGTTCGTTCTGATATCGAGAAGATTCCATACGCGGTCGATGAATCTCTTGCATCCCTTGACGCTGGTCTCCGACCACGGAGCGGCTTTCTCGTAGTCGCCCATGAAAAGGACGTACGTGCGAAGGACGTCCGCACCGTATTCATCTACAACGTCGTTCGGGTTGACGACGTTGCCCTTCGATTTGCTCATCTTGTCGCCGTCCGGGCCGAGTATAAGACCCTGAGCCGTTCTCTTCGCGTACGGTTCCGGATACGGAACGAGGTCGAGATCGTACAGGAATTTGTACCAGAACCTCGAGTAGATGAGGTGTCGGGTAACGTGCTCCATACCGCCGTTGTACCAGTCGACGGGAAGCCAGTATTTCAGCTCGTCCGCCGCCGCGAATTCTTTATCGTTGTGCGGATCGATATATCTTAAGAAATACCAAGAAGAACCCGCCCACTGAGGCATGGTGTCCGTCTCGCGGCGCGCCTTGCCGCCGCACTTCGGGCAGGT
>CADBTH010000195.1 GCA_902797495.1 uncultured Ruminococcus sp. | reverse complement strand
GATGTATCTGTCCGCGCCGTTCGACATGGAGAGGATCAGCGCGATCCCGATTATGCCGATCGATCCCGCGAACGCGACGAGAAGAGTTCTCACCTTCTTCGTCCACAGATTCTGAAGGCTGAGGTTGAGCGCGGTGAGGTACGACATCGACGTTCTGCCGCTCTTTCTCGTTGCTGCGCCTCCCTCGTCCGGCTCGAACGGATCTGTGTCGTCGATGATCTTTCCGTCTTTGAGACGCACCGTTCGCGTCGCGTACTGTTCGGCGAGCTCGGGGTTGTGAGTGACCATAACTACGAGACGGTCCTTCGCGACCTCCTTCAGAAGATCCATGACCTGTATGCTCGTCTCGCTGTCAAGCGCGCCGGTCGGTTCGTCCGCGAGGAGGATGTCCGGGTCGTTGACGAGCGCGCGGGCTATCGCGACTCTCTGCATCTGACCGCCCGAGAGCTGAGACGGCTTTTTGTGTACGTGTTCCTTGAGACCGACCTTATCGAGCGCCTCCTTCGCGCGTCGGCGCCGTTCTTTCTTTGAAACTCCGCCGATAGTCAGCGCGAGCTCGACGTTTGAAAGGATGTTCTGATGAGGTATCAGATTGTAGCTCTGGAAAACGAAGCCGACGGAGTGGTTGCGGTACGCGTCCCAGTCGCGGCTCTTGTATTTCTTAGTTGAGACGCCGTTGATTATAAGATCTCCCTCGTCGCAGTGGTCGAGTCCGCCGATCACGTTCAGAAGGGTGGTCTTTCCAGATCCGCTCTGACCGAGTACGGCGACGAACTCGGAATCTCTCAGATTGAGAGTGACTCCGTCGAGAGCACGCTGAGTCAGGGAACCGGTCTTATACGTTTTGCAGATGTTTTTTATCTGAAGCATTGGCGCCTCCTTTCTTTAAGATAATAGTTTAATAAACAAACGATTTTCATTATATTCCTCTGAAAGTAATTATACTCATATAATAAGAATTGCAAATAGTTTTTTTCAAAGTTTTTTAAAGATTTACAATTTTTATACGCCGTTGACTTCAGCCACGCCTTATGGTATACTTTCCGTAAAGAAAAAACACCGGAGGAAAAGATGTCCGTACTGTATATACCCGGAGAGGGAAAAACGTATTCCGAAAAGAAAAACGCGCTCGTCGAAGAAAACGTTTTTATCGGCAAATATAACAGCGTGATGATCCCTACGTACGACGAGGCGAAGGATCTGCTTCCGAAGCCGTTTATCGACGGTCACGACGAGTACCGCGCCTGCTACGACAAGGCGTGGCGGATCGCATTTTCCAACCTTCGCAACCCGACGAAGGAGAGCGGCTTCTGCTCTCCGTTTATAGACACCGCGTTCAACGGGTTCCTCTTCATGTGGGACTCCGCGTTCATCGTAATGTTCGGAAAGTACGGTCAGCGCGCTTTCGACTTTCACGGGACTCTCGACAATTTTTACGCTCGTCAGCATCCGGACGGCTTCATCTGCCGCGAGATATGCGAATCGGCGAGCGGCGATCAGTTCTTCCGTCACGATCCGTCGAGCACCGGGCCGAATATACTCCCCTGGGCTGAATGGCTCTACTACGAAAACACCGGAGACGCGGAGCGCATCCGGAAAGTCTTCCCGCCGCTGCTCGCCTACCACAGATGGCTGAGGGAACACAGAACCTGGCGCGACGGCACGTACTGGACGACCGGCTGGGGATGCGGCATGGACAATTCCCCAAGACTCCCCCGTGGAGTCGACCCCGAGTTCTCCCACGGTCACATGGTCTGGATCGACGCCTGCTGTCAGCAGATACTGAGCGGCAGGATCCTTGTAAATATGGCGGAACTGATCGGAAGACGGGGCGAGGTATCCGATATCGAAAAAGAAACGGAGATGCTGACGCGCTTCGTCAATGATAATATGTGGGACGGGAAAACGGGATTCTATTACGACCTGCGTAGCGACGGCCCGAGCGGAGTAAAAACTCTCGCCTCCTACTGGGCGCTCGCCGCCGGTATCGTTCCCGAGGACAGGCTTGAGAGATTCGCATCCCATCTGTTCAATAAGGACGAATTCTTCAGACCTCACGCCCCCGCGACCCTCTCCGCGGACGATCCCGATTACCACCCGAGGGGCGGCTACTGGCGCGGCTCGGTATGGGCGCCGACGACCTATATGGTACTGCGCGCTCTCGACTCTGCCGGAATGAACGACCGGGCGAGAGTCCTTGCGAAAAACCACCACTCCGCGGTGGTAAAAGTGTTCGAAGACACGGGTACGTTCTGGGAGAACTACGCGCCGGACTATATCGAGCGCGGAGAGTCGGGCATGACCGATTTCGTCGGCTGGTCGGGACTTCCCCCGATAGCGGTCTTTATGGAGTACGTCATAGGCATTAGACCGCACGGAAGGGATCGAATGATAGAATGGCGCGTCGGTGAGACCGCCCGCCACGGGGTTGAAAACTATCCCGTCGGACGGGACTCCGTCGTCGACCTCGTATGCGAGGCGAGAGCGAATACGAACGAGCGCCCCGTCGTCACGGCGAAGACCGTCTCCGGCGAGCCCGTAAAGATCAAAGTCGCCTGGCCCGGCGGAGAATACGAAATGATGAGTAAATAAAAAACGGCGCTTCGCGCCGCGAGCCCTTTCAAAGGTTTTGAGGGGGTCGCAGGGGGGACTTTTTCAAAAGTCCCCCCTGATATATCACGCCTCGTATTTCTTCCACGGAATGAATTTCGAGACCTTCTTTTTGTAGTCCGCGTACTCCGGATACTTTGACGAGCTGATCTCCTCGCCGAAAGCGGAGCTGCCGATGAACAAAACTACTAATAGCGCCGCCCCGATAAAGCTCCAGTTGAAGACGCCGATACCCGCGCCAATGCTGAATACGTAGAACGAGATCCATATGCTCTGCTCGGAGAAGTAGTTAGGGTGGCGGCTGCGCGACCAGATACCGGTCGTGTTGAAGCCCTTGCTGTACGGCTCGGGGAGATCCTCGAGCTTCTTTCCGCCGTTTATCATGCCCCACTTCTTCGTCTGAAATCTCCACTGCTGTTCGTCCGACACCGTCTCAAGAACGATGAAGCCGAACATAAGAACGGCGGCGACGGCGTCTGCGACCCCGAAAGGCTCCTTCGAGGTCATGGAGATAAGAGCGGGGAGAGTCGTCGCGAGGACGAGAAGATTCTGATAGATCGATATGAAGAAAAGATCGAAGAGCGCCCAGACTATACGCGAGCTGAATTCCTTCTTCCCGCGGAGCACGCGCCATCTGTAGTCCTCTTCTCCCGTCCAGAACTTTATGCTGTACGCTCCCTTGCGGGCGAAATTGAAGGTGAGTCTCGCTCCCCACAGAGTCGCCAGGATCGCCATTACGACGAGCCTCGGATGCATCCCGCCGCGGACCGCGACGATCCATACGTAGACTTCGGGCAGAATGCTCCATAGCTTATCCATCTGACTGTTGTTGCGGGATATCTCGCCTACCGCGAAGCACCAGAGCGCGGAGCAGCCCGCTATGATGAGAAGTATTTTCAGCGTTTCGAGCTGTACGTCGTTAAGTTCCGGTCCGACCAGAAAGTAGAGTACGGGGCAAGCTGCGATCGATAGCCCGATGATGACAGCCATAACGGTCTTTTTCATGTCAAGTCTCCTAAAACATTTATTATTACATATCATACCATATCGTTCGGCGCGGCGCAACGTTTTTTGACAAAAAACGTCGTAAAGATAAAAACAAATTGTTGCACATATCGCCGCAATGTGGTATCATATTCTCGAAAACAACTTCGGAGGTAAGGTATGGATACTCTTTGGAGAAAACAGAATATAGTGACGCGCTCCCTTTCGGCGGAGAATCCGACAGGTGACTCCGGTATGGGCGGCAGAGCCACGGAGGGCAGCGGCTCATGGGCGTCTCGCGAGCTCGGCGTCGGCTGGAAGGTAAGCCCTTTCGCCGATATCCCCGCAATGACGGAGAAGGTGATCGCCGATATCAAGGGCCCCGGAATGATAAAGCATATGTGGATAGTTCCGCTCGACGTGCGCGACGTAAGATTTTTCATTCTCAGAATATATTACGACGGATGCGACAAGCCGGCGGTGGAATGTCCGGTGGGCGACTTCTTCGCCTCTCCCAACGAGGAGTACTGGCAGATAAGCTCGCTCCTCGTCTGCCGCAACCCGAACAACGCGCTGAACTGCTATTTCGAGATGCCGTTCAGAAAGTCGTGCAAGATCACGATGGAGAACCTTAACGACAAGAACAAGGGGCTCGCCTATCAGATCGACTACGAGGAGAGGGAAATACCGGACGACGCGCTGTACTTCCACGCGCAGTTCCGCCGCGAGAATCCCCTTCCCTATAAGCAGGACTATACGATCCTCGACACCGTAAAAGGAAAGGGATGCTACGTCGGAGCGTTCATGCTCTGGACGGTTCCCGTCAACGGCTGGTGGGGAGAAGGAGAGATCAAATTCTTCATGGACGGAGACGGCGAGTTCCCGACGATATGCGGAACGGGTACGGAGGACTACTTCTGCGGCTCGTACAACTTCGACGTCGGCGGAAAGTACACCGACTTTTCGACGCCGTACACCGGATACTACCATTGGAAGACGGACGGAGTATATAAGGCTGCGAACCGCCACTCTATGTACCGCTGGCACGTGAAGGATCCCGTCTATTTCAACAAGGATCTCAGGGTCACGATCCAGGCTCTCGGCTGGAGGCGAGGCGACCGCTACCTGCCGCTTCAGGCTGATATCTCCTCAGTCGCTTACTTCTATCTCGATTCTCCCTGCGCCGACTCGAAGCCGCTTCCGGACGCCGACGGACTCGAGCTATGCTGAACTAAACAAAAAGAACAGCCCGCGCTTACCGCGCGGGCTGTAATTCTTATTATTCGTTCAGTTGATGACCGTGCTGAGGTCGCCGACCAGGATGCTGCTGACCATCATCATATTGTTCGCAAAGATCAGATCCTTCGCTCCGACCTCGTTTGCAAAGCTGATGAGATTTCCCTGCCAGTATCTGTAGTCGATCTCGTAAACCGTCGCGTAGTGGTCGACGATGAGCGGCAGGAGCGCGTTCCCGTAGGACTCCTTGACGATGATACCGACGGAGCCGTCAGTCACTTCGGGATTCGTGAAGACAGTCATCGGGTTGTCGCCCGCCGCGAAAGTGTTGTACTTGGAGGATGCCGCCCAGTCGGAAACGTCCATGATTATCGGCCAGTCGAGAGTCGTGCCGTTCTTGTCCGTGAACTGCATCGTCGCGGTCTGACTGTGCGGATGATAAGCGAACACGGTGTCGGGCGCCTGACCGTCCTGAGCCAGAGTGCCGTAGAAGCCGTCGAAGGTCGAGAGCTCGCGCTGATCGAGCGTGTACGGCTCGACTCCCTTCGCCTGACAGAAGGTCTCGTAAGCGTAGTAAGCGCCGAGCTGAGTCCAGTGGTGATCCGTTCTGAAGTAGACGTATTCGTCCCTGTGCATCATCAGGTGGTTGAAACAGTTTGCCTTTATGACGTTCGCCGACATCTTCGAGAAGACGTCGTTCATATTCGCGGACTGATCGTAGTAGTTGTCGAGCTGAGGCTTGATGTCGTCGGGGACGACTATGCCGTAAGCCGTGGGGATGAGCAGGCAGTATACGTTCGTGCTTCCCGCGAGCGCGTCCGCCGCCTTGCTGACGAGAGATGCGTAATTCGCCGCAGTATCCTCGTCGTAACCGCACACCTCGAGAACGCGGTCGTCTATGTGAAGAAGGCCGGAAGCGTCGGAATAATACGTGCCGGACTGACTGTTGAGAGGCGGGAAATCCGCGGGGTCGTCGACGGGTGCGGGGGGAGTCGTCGTTACGGCTTCAGCCGTGTCCGACGCCGTATCCGCGGAGTCCGTTGAGATCGGCTCATAGCTGATATCGGAAGCCGTTGACTTCGCCGGCGCTTTCTCCGATCCTCCGCAGGACGACAATACCGTCATCGCGGCGATCAGCAGCGCGACGACGCAGAGAAACGCCCTGCCCGATCCGTATTTTTTTGTCCCGATTCTTTTGCTTTTGTTTCTGTAGTTCATACCGATCTATCTCACTGATCTTCAAAAATATGATTAACTGTGTCCGTGTCTTCCGTGATGCAGACGAATACGTTTTTTCCGCTGTCAAAAATGACGGCGTCCTCGAGTTTTTGTATTTCTTCGGGCTTATAAAGCTCCGCCTGCTTTTTGAGTCCGGCGAGGTACGCGTTCACGGAAGCCTTTACCGCTTCCACGTCATTAGAACTCTTCGCCGTGATCATGATAAGCTGGTCGGAATAAGAGCCGCCTGCCACGCGGTACATCTTTATCTCGGCGCCGTCGGGCATTCCCGACAGCCAGTACGGAGCGTTCGCACTCACGTCCGTGAGCTCTTTCGCGTAAGTCACGTCGTTAAGCAGCGCTTTGAACGCGGCTTCCGCGTCGATGGTTTTTTCTTTTCCGCACGCAGAAAAAGTAAAGATCCCGAGTATTATTACCAAGACTTGGATTATGCACAAGCATTTTTTCATGATCTGTTACCCCTTTACGACGCGATAAAGTTGCCGCCCGAAGGAAGCCCCCAGACGGCACGTTGGTGGACCATAGGGGGATCGAACCCCTGACCTCCAGATTGCGAACCTGGCGCTCTCCCAGCTGAGCTAATGGCCCTTCTTTCTAAAAAATTATATCATTTGTACAAGACAAAGTCAAGTTGTTTTGTAAAAAAAGAGCGGGAAAGATAAAAAGTTTCGCTCACCTTTTGTCAAAGCGGCGGCCGTATAGAAAAAAACTGTTTGAAAGAGTCGAAAATCGAGCGTTTTCAACGCTTTTATTCAACCGTTCCCGTACTGTCTTTGCAAATTATATGCTTGCCGAAAACAAAATATTTGATACAATTAGTTACGATATATAAAATTATTTGATCACAGGGAGGACGATCAATGAAACAGACCGGAAAAAAGATGGTCAGCGCCGCGGCGCTCGCGCTCGTGATCATCATGACCTTATCGACGCTTGCGGGATGCGGAAAAGACTCCGCCGTCGACGCGGCAGAAACGCTTTTATCTTCGTTCTCATATCTCTTCCTTCTCTCTCTTTTTTCCTCTGATCCTGATCTTCGGCGCCAGGCTCTGCTTGTAGTTGAAGACGTATCTGACTATCAGAAGCCCCTGAAGAGGGAGTCCGATGAAGTACAGATACCACGGGTTGGAATCGAGCAGGTGCAGATATACGCACGTGATGAAGGACCAGACGAATATCGTCGCGTAAATGAAAAGAAGGACGTTCAGCGGTTCCTTTCTGTTGAAAAACCACAGCATCAGCGCAGTTGCGGGCACGCCCCAGACGAAGATCTGCCAGATGTTGGACTGGCGCGAGATCTTGAAATAGACGTATATGGCGCAGATGATGAACCATATCTCGCAGGCGAGGAATATCTGAGACAGAATCTTTTGACTCAGCGACTGAGCCTTGTCGTCCGTTTTTTTCTCATCCGACTGCTTTTCCGTGATCGCGGAAACGGGAACTTCGAAGACTTCGCTCAGCGCGTATATCGTTTCAAGATCGGGGACTACCTCTCCGGTCTCCCATCTCGATATCGCCTTGTCGGAATAATTGATCAGTTTCGCGAGTTCCGCCTGCGTCAGGCCATTTTCTTTCCTGAGCTTTATTAAATTTTGCGATACTATTTGTTTTACGTTTTCCATGAGGACATTATACCACCTATCGCCGCACAAATCAAGTGTTTTCGGCAAATTCCCGCTGCGGTGGAGTCCTCTCTCGCTGCAGTTCGGAGCCGTCCTGATATAAGAGAGTGACATTTTTCAACATTATCTTTACTTTTTCGCCGATAGGTTATATGATGTATACGTTCAATTGAGTTTTCTTGGGAGGACAAATCTAAAATGAGAAAAACGATACCGATTTTTTTTGCATGCAACAACAAATACGTACCTTATCTTGACGTGGCGATCATCTCCCTCATATCCCACGCTTCGAAGGAAAACGATTATATCATCACCGTTCTGAAGAACGATATATCGGAAGAGTCTCAGGAGATCCTTAAAAAGCACGCGGCGGAGAACGTGAAGATCGAATTTTTCGACGTCAAGGAGCTGCTCGAGCCCGTTAAGGACAAGCTCCCCGAAATGTTCTATTTCAGCGTTGCGGCTTACTTCAGATTATTTATAGAGACCGCTTTCCCGCAGTACGATAAGGCGATATATCTCGACAGCGACGTGATACTCCTCAAGGATATCGCGGAGCTTTACGACACGGAACTCGGAGACTATCTTGTCGCCGCGGCGTACGAACAGAACACGGACAGAAGCCCGATGTTCACAAATTACGTCGAGAACATAATCGGCATTCCCTATTACACCTATTTCAATTCCGGCGTCATGGTGATGAATCTGAAGGAATTCAGAAACTACAAGGTTCAGGACAGATTCATCGATATGCTCACGACCTACAATTTCGATTCTCTCGCCCCCGACCAGGAATACCTCAACGTGATCTGCCACGGCAGAGTCAAAAGGCTTCCCACCGGCTGGAACAAGCACAGCTTCCCCGAGCCTCCGGAAGGCGAACTGAATCTTTGTCACTATGCGCTCTCCAACAAACCGTGGTTCTACAAAGAAACGATCAACGGCGAGTACTTCTGGGAATACGCGAAGGAGAGCGAATTCTACGACTCCCTTAAAGAAGGGCTCGAGAATTATTCCGACGCCGACCGCGAGCGCGACAGAACGGCGTTCGGAGAGCTCGTCAAGAGCATAGAAGAGATCTACAAGAGCGAGCGCACTTTCAGAAAACTTTGGTTCAAAAAAGAGGTCAGCCATGCCTGAATCCGAAAAGCGGCAGAGGATCGTCGCCCGTATAAAAGAATATGAAGCTCAGGGCCGCTTCAACGAAGACGTGGAAGAAGACGACCCCGCGATCCCGCTGAAGCCGGGAGAAGTCGACTTCACGATCAAAAAGGTCTCGAGCAAAATGAAGACGTCGCTCGCCAACTTTATGGGCAAAGCGTTCTTCGAGAATATGATCAAGAACGGAAAGCTGATCATAAAAGACGTGCGCGGGATCGAAAACGCCGTCGCGGTCGAAGGCGGCGCGATCGTCACGAGCAATCACTTTCACCTCAGCGACAACTACGTCGTTTACAAGACGATAAAGCCCGCACTGAAAAAACGCCACTATTTATATAAGGTAATAAAAGAGAGCAACTACACCAACTTCAAGGGTCCGGTCAGGCTCATGATGCGCCACGGAAACACCCTTCCGTTCCCGTCTAATATCGCAACCATGAGAGAATTCTACGGCGCGATGGAAACTCTGCTCGCCCGCGGCGAAAAGATACTGATCTACCCGGAGCAGGCGATGTGGTTCAACTACAGAAAGCCCAGACCTCTCAAGGAAGGCGCGTTCAGATTCGCCGCGAAATACAACGTTCCCGTGATCCCCGCTTTCATAGGAATGAAGGACACGGATACGCTTGACGACGAGGGGTACCCCGTTCAGGAGCTCTACGTCCGTTATCTGCCCGCGATATATCCGGACGAAGGGCTGAACTTGAAAGAGAACACCAAAAATATGATGGATAAAAACTATGCGCTTTGGGTGGAGGCGTACGAGGATTTTTACAAGAAAAAGCTGACGTACGGAAACTGAATGAAAAGCAGGCCTGGAGCCTGCTTTTTGTTATGCTTTTTTGAGCGGTAAACAATTATTAACTTGACAACTTAAAATAAAATATTGTATACTTTTATATATTATCGGTTTCATAGAAACACTCAGAGGTGATACGATGAAGTATATACGCGGGATCAAACTCGGAGGACTACAGCAGAAGATATTCAATCTGATGCTGATATTCATTCTTGCGCTCGTCGGCGTTTACGTGACCGTCAGCTTAGTTCAGAAGAACAACCTGACGAAGGTCGTAGAGACCGCGAGCGAGGAACAGCAGGCGTCCATATCCGAAATATCCGAAAAGACAATGGAGGCGACTGTCTCCGCGACGATGGCGAAGACGACCGCCCTTCAGGCGTACATCGCGGACGACCTGTTCAGCGACGTTAAAAGCGACGTTCTGACTCTTCAGTCGTTTGCGACTCAGCTGTTCGCTCACGAGGGCGCCTTTTCCGCGCACCCGTTTTACGCTCCGGACAAGGCGAACGACGGCGTCGCGTCCGTTCAGATGCAGCACGAGGCGGGTGTCGATCCGGAAGACTCCGAGTCACTCGGGCTCGTCGCCAATATGAGCGAGGTCATGCTCTCGATGTTCGAAAGCTCGGAAAGACTCAATTCCTGCTTCGTCGCGACGACGGACGGATGTATTCTTTTCGTCGACGACCGGGCAGGCTCGTACTTTGACGAGAACGGGAACGTTTACGATTTCGACGTTCGCTCGCGCCCGTGGTACACTCAGGCGGTAGAAGCGGGAGAGCTTATTTTCACAGGCGTTGAACTCGACGCTTTCACCGATATCGCAGGCCTCGTCTGCGCCGCCCCCGTATACCGCGGCGGAGAACTCGTCGCAGTCGTCGGAGCCGACATTTTCCTCACCTCCGTCAGCGACTACGTCAAGAACACCGCGAACTACGGCGGATTCGTGTGCGTCGTGAACGAAAAGGGTCAGGTGCTGTTCTCTCCGAATACGGCAGGAACGTTCAAGCCGGAGCTCTCCTCGGAAGCTCCAGACCTTCGCAAGGGAGATAACGGCGAGCTCGCAAACTTCGTGACCGAGGCTCTCACGGGGAACACGGGCGTCAAAACTCTGACCGTTGACGGCGTCGAATACTATATGGCGGGCGTGCCTATGCCGACAGTCGGCTGGACCGTCATTTCCGCGATGGACAAAGCCGTCACTTATCAGCCTACGGCTGAAATGCTGAAGAGTTACGATAAGATCAATGAGGCTTCGCTTGAGTCGTACAGAGACAGCTCCGGAGGCGCAACGAAGACCGTATTGATCCTGACGATAGTTATAATCGCTCTCGCCGTTGTCGGCGCTCTGGTTCTCGCTTCCCGCGTCGTCAGACCTATCGAACACATGACGAGCCGCATCAACTCGCTGAGCGGCAGCGACAGCGTGTTTGAGATGGAGAAGATATACAAAACGAAAGACGAGATCGAAGTGCTCGCCGAATCGTTCGCCGCCCTCTCCGCAAAGACGAGGGATTACATAACTAAGATAACCGAGATCACCGCGGAAAAGGAGCGTATCGGAACCGAGCTCGCTCTCGCGACGCGCATCCAAGCGGATATGCTTCCGAATATCTATCCCGCCTTCCCGGACAGACCGGAATTCGATATTTTCGCGACCATGGATCCGGCGCGCGAGGTCGGCGGAGACTTCTACGACTTCTTCCTCGTTGACGACGACCACCTCTGCATGGTCATCGCCGACGTTTCCGGCAAGGGTGTGCCCGCTGCGCTCTTCATGATGGCTTCCCGTATCATCCTCGCAAGCAACGCAAAGCAGGGACTGTCTCCCGCCGAGATACTCACACGTACGAACGACGCCATCTGCCAGAATAACCGCGAGGAGATGTTCGTCACGGTCTGGCTCGGCATCTTTGAGATATCGACAGGCAGACTGACCGCCGCAAACGCGGGACACGAATACCCCGTCCTCATGAACTCGGGCGAGGGATTCGAACTCGTCAAGGACCGCCACGGCTTCGTTATCGGCGGCATGAGCGGCATGAAATATAAGGAATACGAACTCAAACTCACCCCCGGCTCTAAGCTCTTCCTCTACACGGACGGAGTTCCGGAGGCGACGAGCGCCGACAACGAACTCTTCGGCACGGATCGTATGCTCAAAGCTCTGAACGAGAAGACGGACGCCACACCCGAGGAAATGCTCGAAAACGTCAGACGCGCCGTCGACGGCTTCGTAAAAGACGCGGAACAGTTCGACGACCTCACCATGCTCGGATTTGAGTATAAAGGATAAAACGCCGATTTACGGCAAAAATGAAAAGCACCCGTACGGGTGCTTTTTGTTGGC
Organism: uncultured Ruminococcus sp.; assembly: GCA_902797495.1. Taxonomy (GTDB): domain Bacteria; phylum Bacillota; class Clostridia; order Oscillospirales; family CAG-272; genus RUG14199. The sequence continues at coordinate 5,284 of CADBTH010000195.1, read as the reverse complement.
GAAGAAGGAGAGATTCGCCCGGCGAGCTGCCGCTCGCCGGCACGTACGCGAGAACCCCCTAACCTCTCTTCGTTCGGTTTGGGGAACCCCGACCGCGACCGCCGTGACTCTCCACCGGAGAGTCACTAAAACGCAAGCGTTACCAAAGCGCTCCTCTTTTAGTCTCGGCTAAGCCGTTCGCCGCGCAACGCCCGCCCGTCGAGGACGGGCGTTGCGGAGAGATTCGCCCGGCGAGCTGCCGCTCGCCGGCACGCACGCGGGGGCCGGAACTCTCCACCGGAGAGTTCCTAACGCTTCGCGTTACCCCCTTTTCGAATCTCTTCCGATGCCAACAAAAAGCACCCCTATTGGGGTGCTTTTTGTTGGCGGAGAAGGAGAGATTCGAACTCTCGAGACGCTTTTGACGCCTACGCGATTTCCAGTCGCGCGCGCTCGACCAACTACGCGACTTCTCCGGGTCGTTTTATTGCTCGGTTGATAGTATATCACATCCGACGTCACAATGTCAAGTCTTTTTGTGATTTTTTTCGTTCGGATTCCGTCAATCTTCGGAGGTGTATTTATGACGTATCACGACCGCCTGTTGATAGAGCCCGTCGTACGCCGCCTCGACGTCGGCTTTGCGGTAAGCCACCATCTTTCCGGCGGTGGGATCGTTGAAGTAATAGTTATTGGAATCGAATCCTATCATGAGCAGGCAGTGCATCGGCGCGACCCACTCGAAGACTTCTCCCTCGTCGCCGCCGGTGACGTTCCAGGACCAGCCCGGGCTATATGGAGGATCCATATACATCGTTCCCCAAAGAACGACAGGGACTCCCTGCATTATGTAGTCGCGGCAGAGCTTATCGAGAGGCTCACCGCGAAGCTCTATCGTCTCGTATTTGCTGCCGTCGACAAACTTATCGAGAGCGTTCATGATGCACGGAGAGTAACAGCAGAGGCCCGTATAATCCCTCGGATCTCCGAGGAAATAGTCCCACGGGCTGTACCCCCGGAGCACGCCGTCTTTTCCGTACGTCGGGACGGGTTTCATATCGAGGTATTTTTCGATGAATTCGTCTACCGTGATATCGATACCGGCGTAATTGAGAGCCATAACGGTACTGACGCTCTCGCATCCGTTAGGGTAGTAAAAGAGCTGGGAAATATACGGCACGTCGAGGATAGTATCGGGAAGGTTCTCGACTTCGACGACGGCGGCGCGTCTGACCTTTCGGTCAAAGGTGGAGGCGGTGATCCTCGTGTCGCCGGGCATGACGGCGGTAATGGTGCCGTCCCCGGAGATCACGGCGACGTCGGTGTTCTCGCTTTTCCACACGAGCCGTTCGTTCGCGTTTTCGGGTATGCGCTCGATATCGACTTTATAAGTGCCGCCCGGGAGCAGCTTTATGTATCTCGTATTTGAAAAATGGAAGTTCTCGAGGTCGACGAGCCCCGACATGGAAAAGCCTTCGCTCCCCGCGGGGCACTCTTCCGTCTCCGGCTCGTCAAGTTCGGACACGGTCGAGTCGAGAAAGCGTTCTCCGGACGCGGTGAAAACGGAAACTGCCGCAAACAGAAAGAGAGCGACGATAAGTATGGCGTATCTGTATCTCACGAGCTTCTTCACGTCGCGTCTCCTCCTTCCGGTATTTATATTATTATATCGCAAACGTCGACAGATTTCCACCTTTTTTTCAAAAATGACGATTTTCTCCCTTGAAGACGGAAAGATAATATGATAGAATTAGTATATGATTTGGGGGGAACTGTATGGGATGCACGCTATGTCCGCGCGAATGCGGAGCAGACAGAATAAGCGGACTCGGTTTCTGCGGTGAAGGCCGTGAGGCGAGAGTCGCAAAAATAATGCTCCACCGGTGGGAAGAGCCGTGTATATCCGGAGGGGACGGGGACGCCGGAAGCGGCGCGATATTCTTCTCGGGTTGTTCCCTGATGTGCGTTTACTGTCAGAACAGAGCGATCAGCCGCGGCGGCGCGGGAGAAGTCATGTCGCCCGGTCGTCTTGCGGACGAGATGCTTCGCCTCAGATCCCTCGGCGCGCTGAATATAAACCTCGTCACTCCGACTCATTTTACGGACAGGATCGTCGAGGCGCTCGATCTGATAAAAGATGAGCTCGATATTCCCGTCGTGTGGAACACGTCGGGCTACGAAAAGCCGGAGACCGTCGCGTCTCTGAAAGGCTACTGCGACGTTTTTCTCACGGACTTCAAATATTCGTCTCCCGCGCTGTCGGAGAAATACTCTCACGCGGCAGATTACGCGGAGTACGCCGCCGCCGCGCTTTGCGAGATGGTGAAGATCACCGGAGCGCCGCGATTTGAAGGGCAGTATCTCAAGCGCGGTACCGTAGTCCGTCACCTCGTTCTTCCGGGGGCGTCGCGCGACAGCGAGGCGGTCCTTCGCACGGTTGACGAAGCCGTCGGCGCGAAGAACGTCATACTCAGTCTGATGTCTCAGTATACCCCGTCCTTCGTCGACGAAGGGTATCCCGAACTCTCAAGAAAGATAACTACGTTTGAGTACGAACGGGCGAGAGACTTCGCGCTCTCGCTCGGATTTGAAGGATACGCCCAGTCGAAGCGCTCGGCGACGTCCGCATACACTCCCGATTTCGGAAAGGAGGACGCATGAATTTCAGAAAATTCACTCTGAAGCACGTAACGCTCGTGACTCTCGCCCCGGCGCTCGTCGTCTGGGGAGTTATCACCGCGCTCACTTACTCCGATATCCGGTACGCGGGATACTCCGGTATCGCGGCGATGGCGGTGATGTTCCTCACGTCCTTCGCTCTTCGCAAATACCACGCCTCTTTCATGAAAAAAGCGGAGGATAAGCTATACAAAGAGTGCGATCCGTTCCCGATGGCGGAAGAGCTCGATCTGTATCTCGAATGCGCGAACCGCCGCGTCGACAAGACGGGGATGAAGATCATGCGCGCCATGATGCTCGCGTTCGCCGGAGAATACGCGAGCTCGGAGGATATTCTGAGATCCGTCGAGATCGGGGATCAGAGAGCCGATTTGATCATCTCGGTTCAGTATAACCTCGCTACGCTCTACTGCCTGATGAATCTGAGGCAGAACGCCGTAGAATGCTACGACAGGGCTATGGCGGAGGCGTCGAAGTTACCTGATTACGCAAAGGAGCGGATGAAGTTCGACAAGATGACCGAGGCCGAGGTCGAGTGCTACAAGGGAAACTGCGAGAGGGCGGAAAAGATCGCGGAGCAGATCGATGAGAGCACGAGGCTGAGGACAGTAATGAGAAAATACACTCTCGCGAAGATACACTATATAAGCGGTGCGAAGAGCAAGGCGGTGGAGGAATTCGAGTGGGTGGCGCAAAACGGAGGCCGTCTTGCGTGCGCCGCGGAATCCGCCGAGATCGCAAAGGTGGCAAGAGAGCGCGCCGCCGCTTCAGCCGCAGAATAACGATAAACGAAAATAATATACTCATAACAGGAGAACAGATATGAAAAGAGCACTCTCACTTCTCTTTGCAATTCTGATGATATGCTCTTCCCTCCTCACGGGATGCGGCAAAAGTTCGGACGCTGATACAGCCGCCGACACGCAGACGTCTGCTGACTCCGCCGTACCGGAAGAGAGTCCGAAGCTCGAGGGCTGCACGATCGAGCACGAGCCGGAGTTCGGAGGAGCGTATATCCGCTGCACGATAGACGACTTCAACGCGCTCGGCTTCGAGTACGGCGACAGCGTCACGGTCACGTTCTCGAACGGTTACGTGATGGAAGATCTTCCTTACTACAACGGATACTACACCTCCGTCGGCGAGCCTCTTCTCATTGCTTACCACGGATATCCTTATATCAAGGCCGCGATAAACAACGGCGACGACCTCTTTGAAGTCGCAGGTCTTAAGGACGACGACACGGCGACGATCACCCTCTTCGGCCGCGGAAAATATCTCCCCGTCCAGGACGCGAGAAACATCAGCTACGTCGATATCCGCGAAAAATACGACAGCGACGAGGAATTTGCAAACTTCAGATCGGTACGCGCGGGCGAGATCGAAGAGAACGTTCTCTTCCGTTCCGCTTCCCCCTGCGACAATCAGCACAACAGAGCGACGTACGTCGACGATCTCATCGAGGCGGCGGGAGTCGAATTCATCCTCGACCTCGCGGACTACGACGACACGATCGCGCACTATCTCGAAGACGAGGACTTCTCATGCGACTACTTCCTCACCCTCTATAACACAATGAAGGTTTTGCCGATCGGGCTCAATATGAACTTCCCCTCTCAGGCGTTCAGAGAAAAGCTCGCAGGCGGACTTGCAATAATGGCTGAGAACGACGGACCGTATCTCGTCCACTGCACGGAAGGAAAGGACAGAACGGGATTTGTCTGCATGCTTCTCGAAGCCCTCTGCGGCGCGTCCTACGACGAGATCGTCGAGGATTATATGATAACCTACGACAACTACTACGGCATCAGCAAAACGTCTCAGAGCGACCGCTACGACGTCATCGTCGAGAGCGTTCTTTCTCCCATGATCCAGTGCGTCGCGGGAGACGGCGCCGATATCACGACTTGCGACCTCTCGGTCGGCGCGCGCGAATACCTGATCTCGGGCGGTATGACCGACGAGCAGATCGACCTGCTCATCTCCCGTCTGACGGGAAAATAATCATTACAAAATCGGATTTGCAGAGGAGTTGAAATATGAGACTCTTGATAAAGGCAATCAAAAAGTTGTTCGGCGGAATCAATCTGACTTGGCCGAAATTGATCTTATCGGCTGTCGCGGCAGGAGTGCTTACCGCCGTGATAGCGATAATACCGATCTTTCAGAACACCTCGTTCATTACGATCACCGTAACGTTTGAAGTATGGATACTGTTTGGAATAATCATTATCATGAACAGTAAATCCAACCTGGACTCTGCGCTGAAATGTTTCGTTTTCTTCCTGATCAGTCAACCTCTCGTCTATCTGATCCAGGTGCCGTTCAGCTGGCAGGGCTGGAACCTGTTCGGATACTATAAATTTTGGTTTATCTGGACGCTCCTTTGCTTCCCGATGGGCTTTATAGGCTACTGGATGAAAAAGGACAAGTGGTGGGGATATCTGATCCTGCTGCCGATGATCGCTTTGACCGCCGATTCCTATGCCACCTATTTCTCGGACTTTCAGTTCTCAATGCCGAGGTATATCCTGATCTCACTGTTTTGCGCCTGCGCTATGATATTATATCCTCTGGTGATCTTCAAGAATAGGAAGATCAGAACAGTCGGCGCGGCGATCGGCGG
>CADBTH010000194.1 GCA_902797495.1 uncultured Ruminococcus sp. | reverse complement strand
CTGAAATATCTGTAGTCGCGCTTTTTGAATACTCCGCCCGACGTCACGATCATTCCCGCGGTTATGTGCTCGTCGCCGAGATTTGAGATATCATAGCACTCTATCCTCTCGGGAACAACCTCGAGCTTCAGCGCGGAGGCGAGGGATACGAGTATCTTCTCACCCGCGTCAGCCCTCGTTCTGCGGCTCTCGGCGTGGCGCATCGCGTCGTTCTCCGCCATCTGACACAGGTGTCGGAGCTCGCCCCTGACCGGCGTCTTCAGAGTTACGCGGTGCCCCGCTCTGTCGGACAGATACCTTCCGACAAGATCCGCCTCACCCTCGGGCATCTCGAACGAGAGAAGTATCTCGTCCGGTATATATTCTCTGCCGCTGTAAAGGTTTGCGATAAACGTGCTGAGCGGAAAATCGCTCTCGTCTATCGGCGTCTCGGACGTCCTCTGGCCCGTCGCGTCGAGTTCGTTCTTCGTCCTGAATCCCGTGATCTCGTCCGCGCCGAAAATGAACTGCTCGCTGTCGGATATTATCCCGTCCCTGACGTAGAATACCGCGCTGCAGAGCTGACCGTCCGACTCCGTCACCGCAATGACGTCGTACTCGGCGCCGGGTGAGAGAGACGTGATCCTGCGCTTCTTTCCGACTTTTTTAAGAGCCTCTATACTGTCGCGGCACCTCGCCGCCTCTTCGAACCTCTCCTCTTCAGCCGCCTTGTACATACGCTCTTCAAGGGAGGCGACCGCCTCCTTCGTGCTTCCTCTGAGGATGCGCACGGCGCAGTTTATAAGCTCCAGATACTCCTCTTTCGTGACGTCTCCGGCGCAGAGTCCGCAGCACCTTCCTATCTGTCGGTTCACGCACGGCCTTGTGCGTCCTATGTCGCGCGGGAAAGACCTCTTGCATGACGGAATGCCGAGAGTTCTCTCGAGCATCGAGATGATCTCGAAGATGACTCCCGTGCCGGAGTACGGTCCGAAATACTTTCCGCGCTCGGTCTTGCGCCTCGTCATGACGACTCTCGGATACTCCTCGTCCGTTATCTTGATATACGGGTACGATTTCGAATCCTTGAGCAGGATATTGTATTTCGGAGTATACTGCTTTATCAGATCGTTTTCAAGGATGAGCGCGTCCATTTCGGAATCGCACACGATAAATCTGAAGTTGTTGACGTTCGACGCCATCTTCGACGTTTTGATATCGTGAGCGCCGTGAAAATACTGACTGACTCGGTCGCGCAGAGAACGGGATTTGCCGACGTAAATGACATCGCCCCCCTTATTCTCCATGATGTATACGCCGGGAGATCTCGGAAGAGACGCGGCCTTCGAACGCAGAAACTCTATGCTGTTTACAACCGGCTTTTCCACCGCTCTCCTCCTTTTTTCCGATATGATAAATGAGCCGCCCTTGCGGACGGCTTTTTCTGTCTCTTATTTCAGATCGTCAAGCTCATTTTCGATGAGATCGGTCAGAGCCTCGACTGCTTCTTCTTCATCAGGACCGTCAGCGACGAGCGTGATCTGCATGCCGTTGACTATACCGAGCGAAAGCACGCCGAGAAGACTCTTCGCATTTACTCTGCGGTCTTCTCTCTCAACAGAGATAGAACTTTTGAAAGAATTTGCTTTTTGAATGAAAAACGTCGCAGGTCTTGCGTGAAGGCCGACGCTGTTTTTGATCGTGACTTCGCGTGTAATCATTTTATGCTCCTGTAATATTTGAAAAATGATCGATGATTGAATAGCTTCTTTTGTATTCTAAAGTATATCAAAAAAATTCATCAAAATCAATACTATTTTAAATTTTTGACATTTTAGCCGTCACACGCTTCTGATTTTTTTAATTTATTGTTGCTTTTCCCCATTTTTGTGTTGAAAACACGGCGGTGATAATGTATAATAGTCTGAGAAATCAAGATCGGCGCCATGCGCCGTGTGAAAGAGAGCGGTTATGTTTATAGACAAGATAAAGATATACGTCAAGGCGGGAGACGGCGGCAACGGCTGCGTCTCGTTCCGCCGGGAGAAGTACGTAGCGAAAGGCGGGCCGGACGGCGGCGACGGCGGCCGCGGGGGAAATATCGTCTTTCACATCGACGAGGGGTCGAACACCCTGCTCGCATTCAGGTACAAGAGAAAATTCGTAGCCGGGAACGGCGCGGACGGGGCCGGAGGCAAGTGCCACGGAAAGAACGGCGCGGACGTCACGATAAACGTCCCCGCCGGAACGCTCATCCGCGACGCCGCGAGCGGCGCGATACTCAAGGATATGTCTGCGTGCGATGACTTTATTCTCTGCCGCGGCGGAAAAGGCGGATTCGGGAACAAACATTTTGCGACTCCGACGAGGCAGATACCGAACTTTGCGAAGAACGGTATCCCCGGAGAGGAGCGCGAGATAGTTCTCGAGCTTAAAATGATAGCGGACGTCGGTCTCGTCGGTCTTCCCTCCGCGGGAAAATCGTCCCTGCTCGCCGCTGTCTCTTCCGCCCGCCCGAAGATCGCCGAGTACCACTTCACGACTCTCGAGCCGTCTCTCGGCGTAGTCTCTACCGGAGAAGAGCGCGG
>CADBTH010000193.1 GCA_902797495.1 uncultured Ruminococcus sp. | reverse complement strand
GTATTTACCGATTTCCATACTCTTTGGTAAGTCTGCGGGGAGATAACTATGGACTACAGAAAATACGAAGATACGGTATATATCCGTCTGGACAGAGGCGACGAGATCGTAAGCTGCATTCTTGACGTCTGCAGAAAAGAGGGGATCGCGTCCGCGGTCTTCAGCGGGATCGGAGGGTGCAGCGAGGCGCAGATACAGACCTTCCTTCCGGAGAGCGGAACTTTTGAAACGCGAACTCTTCACGGGATGCTGGAGCTTGTGTCGCTGAACGGAAACGTTGTCTCAGACGACAATAAAGAACTCTGTCACCACACGCACGCCCTCTTTACATATAAGGACGGAGAGAGGCACTGTGCCGCGGGCGGTCATATAAGATCCGTCACGGTTTTGTATACGGCGGAGATCGAGCTGAGGCCGGTCGTCGGAGGTACGATCGGACGGCGGTTCGACCCGGAGACCGGCACCGGTTTCTGGAGCTTTCAATAAATCTTGATCAAGTGAGGAAACAGTATGAACGTTCAATCAAATCAAACGACGATTTATATCGGACTTAACGATTCGGAGACCGGAGTTCAGAAATTTGATTCGGGAAAGTATCTGTCGATACTGAAAAACGCCTGTCAGAACTATAACGTCGCCTTTTCGGTACAGTTTATCAACGGCGGGTATTTCCACGAGGACGGCAGATACACGGACGAAAACACTCTGATGCTCAGGCTGATCGACGTTCCGGACGAGACGGTAACGGAGCTTGCAAAGGACTTTTGCGCGTTCTTCAATCAGGAGAGCGTTATGGTCACGAAGTCGCCCGTTTCGGTGACGTTTATTAAGGAAAAGATCTGAAAAGCCCGCGGACGGCGCGGCGTATATGGGGAAAGAAGAAATCTGACGAAGGAAACAGGTGCGTATAATGATCAGCAATATCAGCGAAGTGTTCTCGAAAATGATAGGAACGCTGGCGGTAATACTGCTCGTTGCGGCGTTTATCGGCGGCAGCGATATCATATCGAGGTTTGTGAAAACGGAAAAGAAGTGGAAGTATTCGATCATAGCAGGCCTTCTCGGAGGCGTCTTCGGTATCTACGGCAATATATCGGGCTTCGATTTTAACGGCGCGGTCATTTCGGTCCGAGATATCGGACCGATGCTCGCGGGCTTTTCCGGAGGACCGCTCGGAGGTTTGATCGCGGGGCTTATCGCGGGCATACACAGACTCACCATGGGCGGAATAACCGCGTGGGCGTGCGTCGTCGCGACGTGCTTTATCGGATTTGCCTGCGGCGTCATTTCGAAGTATGAACACAAAACGTTCGAAAAGCCTCTGCTTGCGCTGCTGATCGCGGCGCTGATGGAAGCGTTCCATCTGTGCGTGGTACTCATAATGGTGAAGCCGTTCGTAACCGCGTTCGGTATCGTGACGAAGATCGCGATCCCCTTTATCGCGGTGAACGCGCTCGGATTCATGCTGATGATCACGATCATAACGTACACGGAAAAGCAGCGGACTCTCGCGTTGGAAAAAAGCCGTCTCCAGTCGGAGCTCGAAGTTGCGAACGTAATCCAGCATTCGCTCCTTCCACTTCTCAACGACGACTACCCGGGGCGGCCCGATATTGACGTCAGCGCGTCGATGGAAGCGGCGAAGGAGGTCGGAGGAGATTTTTACGACGTATTCTACGTCGACCCGACTCACCTTGCGTTCGTCGTAGGCGACGTATCGGGAAAAGGCGTTCCCGCGGCTATGTTTATGGCGACCTCTAAGATCACCCTTCAGAACTGTATCAGAGATATCCCGAGCCTCTCGGAGGCGATCGCGACTGCAAACAACGCGCTCTGCGCGAGAAACGACGCGGAGATGTTCGTGACCGTGTGGGTGGGCGTGCTTGATCTTGAGAGCGGAACGATGAAGTTCGTCAGCGCGGGACACAATCCTCCCGTTCTGCTCCGCGACGGAAAAGCGGAGTTCCTGAAGGTCAAGAACGGTTTTGTCCTCGCGGGCATGGAGAACATGAAATATAAAGAGAACACAGTGTGGCTCGTTAAGGGCGACACGGTATGCCTGTATACGGACGGCGTTACCGAGGCGGAAGACCGCAGTCACAACCTTTTCGGAGACGACAGGCTTCTCGCGTGCTTTGAGGGCAAGAGCGAGAGCGCGTCTTCCGAGATCATCGCGGACGTCAAGAGCTCGATCGAAGAATTCATCGACGGCAACAGTCAGTTCGACGATATGACGATGCTCTGCTTCAAGTGGAAAAAGGATAATTAATACATATCAGTCAGGAGATATAAAATGCCCGATTAC
>CADBTH010000192.1 GCA_902797495.1 uncultured Ruminococcus sp. | reverse complement strand
TGCGGATTTAGCTCATTTGGTAGAGCGCGACCTTGCCAAGGTCGAGGTGGCGGGTTCGAGCCCCGTAATCCGCTCCACAAGAGCCGCATCAAGAATGCGGCTCGCTTACAATAAGGTGACATAGCCAAGTGGTAAGGCCACGGTCTGCAAAACCGTTATTCCCCGGTTCAAATCCGGGTGTCACCTCCACAGAAAGCGCCCAAGAGGGCGCTTTTTGTTTTGGAGACGGGCACCGCAACGAATCGTGTCACCTCCGGGAAAAAAGCACTTGCATCCGCAAGTGCTTTTTCTATTCAGTTTACTTCATTATAGAAGACCTTCAGTATCGTTTCAAGCACCGCTTGTTTATCGAGTCTGACCTGCATATAGAGACCGGGCTTCGTAGCCTCGCCGGGGAGAACGTAGATATCCTCGTCTTTTATCGAAAAGCTGCTGTAATTGCTCACCAGGACAGACGCAAGATAGGTCACGCGGCTGATATCGAAGTTTGAGTAAGAATAATCAGACGCGGCGTTGTAAATATCGGTCACCCTTGAAAAGTCCGCCTTGATCTCGGAAAAAGCTTTTGCGGCGAACGCTTTGGCGTACTGTATCTGGCGGCGGCGTCTGAGCGAGTCGGAGTTGAAGATCGATGTGTCTCTCACCTGGACGTAAGTCTGAGCTTTATCGCCCCATAGCGTGACAGGCTGCCCCTCGGTACAAACGCCTCTTATGGTTTCAAGAGCGGTTACCTCGACTCCTCCGACGGCGTCGTTGAGAGTCCCGATGCCCTTCAGATCGAGAGAATAATAATTCTCGATCTTGATGCCGTAAAGAAGGCGCTCCATAGACATCAGCACGTTCTCGCAGCTCGTGTCCGTTCCGTTTCCGTAAGCGTACGCGAGGCAAAGCTGCATCTCGGAAATACCGATCTGCTCTCCGTCCGAATTCATGATATTGACGTCGGTCATCGAGTCTCGGGGAATGATTATAAGAGACATTTTTCCGGTTTCGGTATTGATCGCAACGAGCATATTCGTGTCGGACTGACCCGCGCTGTATTCGACTCCCTCGACCGTATCGAGCGTATCCTTGTCGACGCCCATAAACGCGATGAAGATCACGTCTTCGTTGTATTTATAAGTCTTACCGTTGTACTGTATCGTCTTACCCTCGTCGTATCCGACCGCGTTATCGATATCGGTGATATTGTCGATATCGACTATCGCGGGATGGAAATGGCTCTTGCCGATCGCTCTGAGAATAAAGAACGCGGCGACGAGAGCGAGAATGATGCACAGAAGCGATATCAGAACGATCAGGATTATCTTTTTCGTTCTGCTCTTCTTTTTCGCCGGAACTTCGGGGGTTATGATCTCTTCATTATTATTCATACAGTCTACCGTTTATTTTGTTAATTCGTCGCTTATCAGAACTCCGTTCACGAGGTATCTGAAGTTGTTGTCGGACATACACGTGCTGAGAACTACCAGGCGGTCGTCGTCCTTCAGCTCGACGCCCTCTCTGACGTTCATCGGGATCGTCATCGGATTCATCACGCCGTCGAAATACTCTCTGACGACCTCGGGATCCGCGAAGTTGAACGAATTCATTATGTGCCGGTTATCGTATTTGTATGCGGAAACGATCTCGTATGTCAGTATGTGACCCGGAATATAAATATAGAACTTATCGTTCTCTTTAAAGAATTCGGGGTCCTCGAAATTGTGGAGAGTTGCGAACATCGATTTTTCCGCAGGATATCCGGTCATATTGTGGCCGTAAACCACGGTTACCGGGTCGGTGAAGTTCCGCACGTTGCACGACTGAGTGAACAGAACGCCGCCGATATCGTAATTCTTATCGAGACCGACTCTCAGATAAAACAGATCGTCTACCTTGCTCTGGAGGATCGGATAATCCACGTTCGTATTGGGGATGTAGATCCACGCGTATATCTCGTCGTTAGTCTCCTGCACCTTTGCGAAATTGACCGGATTCTCGGGAAGAGACGTCTCCGTATCTGAAGTCTGCGAATCGGTCGCAGGTCCCGTGGGATCTTCCGTTACGAATTCGGTATGAGTGTCCCTTTCATCTTCCGTATCCCGCGGAAAGAACGGAGTGCATTTATAAAGATATAAGAAGCACGCCGCGAGCAGAATGAGAAAAACTATTACCGATACTATGAACGGGGCGGGTGACTTTTTCTTTGCTGTGGGGATATTCTCTTCGCCCTCGGGCAGGTTGTTCTTGTGATCCAAAACCGGTGGTCCTTTCTGTCTTCAAGGCAAAAAGACCTCCGTTATTCATTCCTTGGAACAGATAACCGAGGTCTTATTGTTCAATGTTTTGCCGCTATTCGATTATTTTGCGGAGAAGTATCTCTTGCCGAATACTACTACGACTGCTGCGGAGACGGTAAGAACTACTGCCATAGCCGCGATAACAGCCTGCGTGTTGTAACCTGTCGTAGGAGACTTCTGACCGTTGTCCTTGTTTGTGTCTGTGGGCTTGAAGTTAGCCGTAGCCTTTACGTCACCCTTCGGACGGATAACAAGAACCGTGGACGTGAGAGAACCTTCAACAATCTCGTAATCGCCTTCGATAGTCCAGCCGATGAAATCGCTGCCTGCGTCCGGATTTGCTACGAGCTTCGTCGTGTTGCCCTCTTCAACGCTCGTGGGGTCTGCAGTTGCCGTGCCGTTGCCGTTTACGATAACGGTGACCGTGTAGTAGTGGGTCGGTTCCGGGCTCGGATTGTCTTCAGCAGAAACAGCTACTGCAAATACTGCAGAGAGCATGAGCACTGCCATGAGAACTGATAAAACTTTTTTCATGATCTATACCTCGCTAAATAGTGAATCTAATATACATTAATATAATAGCACAACGTCGTCCGTTTGTCAATATATATTTACACTTTTTTTCAATAATCTTTCGACCGGATCGGCGCGGAAAAGCGCCTTCTTCCCGCGTTTCGTTAACATCGGGTTAACTAAATTTTAATTAAAATTACAATATTTTACGGACTGCTATTGATATTTTGCTCCGTATATGGTATATTAAAATAAACCATTCAAGGTCTGTAACAGCTTTGTCTGTTTAGAAAAAATACAACTTTACAGGAGGGAAACATGAAATTTCCAAACGCTTTTTCCGGCTCCAAGAAACTGTTCGTAGCAGAGATACTCACCCTGATCACGGCCGTTCTTACGATCATCGGCGCGCTCGTAGCTTTCGGCTCCGTTAAATCCGGCTCGCTCGACGGCGCGTTCGGCGGCGGAGCGCTCATCATCATCGCGGGCATCGTCGCGATCATCGCGATCGTCTTCCAGTTCATAGGCGTAACGGAGTGCTCCAGGGACGAACCCAAATTCAAGACGGCTCTTGCGGCTTTGATCGTTAACCTTGTTGCAAGCGTTATCTCCTCTTTCACAAAGGGAACTCTTTCGTCCGTCTTCAGCGGCATCAGCACGCTTGCGTCCATCTGCGCGATCTACTTCATCATCACAGGCTTCATCAGCCTCGCCGACAAGCTCGGTAACGGAGAGGTCTCGTCTTTCGGCAAAACCGTCCTCATCATATCCGTCGGCGTTCTCGTGGTAAGCGCAGTTCTCTCCATCATCACGGGTATCATCACACCCTCGGAGATCACGCTGGATAGCCTTTCCTCTTACAAAACGACCCGCATCCTGACGCTCATCGCGTCCGTTCTGAGTCTCGTTCAGACTGTAGTATACCTTCTCTTCCTCAACAAGTCGAAGGAAATGCTCGCAGAATAATTATCCGGTTAAAAATCGGAGCCGCGGTCAACGCCGCGGCTCCTTTTTATTGTCTTTGCGCGTTATTATTTCAGAGCTTCTTCAACTGCGACGGCGCACGCGACGGTCATACCGACCATCGGGTTGTTGCCGGCGCCGATGAGTCCCATCATCTC
>CADBTH010000191.1 GCA_902797495.1 uncultured Ruminococcus sp. | reverse complement strand
CAGAGCGGAGCTCGGGCTCTCGGACAGCTTCGTGATGCTCTGCGCAGGGCGGCTCGCGCCGGAGAAGAACGTGACCTTCGCCGTCGAAGTCGCGGTGAAAGTGAAAGAGACTGTTCCGGACGCCGCGCTCGTCGTCGCCGGAGACGGAGAGACGAGGGACGAAATCTCGGAGCGGATACGCTCGCTCGGCGCGGAGGAATATATAAAGCTCGTCGGCAAGGTCGAAGATATGCCCGCACTTTACTCGGCGGCGGACGTGCTCCTTCTGCCGTCGCTCTACGAAGGTTTCCCGGTCGTCGCGGCGGAAGCTCTCGCTTCGGGACTGCCGTGCGTCCTTTCCGAAAACGTGACGGACGAGCTCTCGTTCTCGCCGAAAGTTCGGCGCGTACCTCTCGAGGCGGACCTCTGGGCGGACGCGGTATCGGACGCGGCGCGGTGCGCGAGGACGGCGGGAGACGGAAAACTTCTCGCGGAACACGATCTTGACATACGGAAGGCGGCGCGCCTGCTCGAAGATATTTACCTCGGCGGCGCGGAATAAGCGAAACGAAATGAACGGAAAAGAAAAAGAGACCTTCGTACTCTTCGTCGTCCCGAACATGGGGAAGGGCGGAGCCGAGAGGGTCGTAAACGAGCTGGCAAAAGAGTTCTCGTCACGCTCCGTCGGAGTCGCGATCGTTTACGCGCTCGACAGGACGACGGGATACGAAATACCGGAAGGGATCGACCGGATATACCTCGACGCGGCGTCGGTCGGAAAGGCCGCCGCGATAAAAAAGCTCAGAAAAACGATAAAGGAACTGAAGAGAGGGTATTGCCCCGTCCTCATCCCGTTCCACGACACCTGCCTCAAGTACAGCCTCGCCGCCGCGCTCTTCACGGGCGTGCCGGTCATAGCGTGCGAGAGGAACAACCCCTATATCAAGGGGACGGGTACGCTCGCCCGGATAAAGAGCAATATCCCGTACAAGATGGCGAAGAGATGCGTCTTCCAGACGGAGGGTGCGGCCGGGTATTACTGCCGCGCCGTCAGACGGAAGAGCTCAGTCATACCGAATCCGCTGAACGCGGATATAATTGAAAGGTGGCGCGGCGAGGATTCCGACACGGTCGTTTCCGTCGGAAGGCTCGAGCCGCAGAAGAACCAGGCGATGCTGATCCGCGCGTTCCGGAAGGTCGCGGATGGGCGTCCCGGAATGAAACTCGATATCTACGGAGAGGGAAGCCTTCGCGGCGCCCTCGAGGATATGATAAAGGAATACGGTCTTGAGGGGAAGGTCACTCTTCGCGGACTGACCGATATAATAGGCGAAGTCCTCGCCTCGTCGAGAACGTTCGTCCTTTCCTCCGACTACGAGGGGATGTCGAACGCACTGATAGAAGCGATGGCGACGGGAGTCCCCGTCGTCTCGACCGATCACCCGACGGGAGGCGCGAGAGCGCTGATAAAGGACGGAGTCAACGGATATCTGACCCCGGTCGGAGACGCGGACGCGCTCGCCGAGGCGATCGAGAAGTGCCTCGCCGACCCCGAAAAGACGAAAACCATGGCAAAAGAAGCCGAGAAGATCGCGGACGGTCTCACCGCCGCCGCGACAGCCGATAAATGGCAGGAGGTAATCGAAGCGTGCAGAACGCATTGACGTACGGGCGGAAGAAGATCGCCGCGAAGGACGCGGCGTACGGGACGGGACTTGCCCTGTTCTATCTGCTCGTCTTCGTGAAATACGTCTTCTCAGTCCCCGTACCGGGCGCTCTCATCCTCGTCCCTTACGCCGTCGCGGCGCTCGCCGCCGACAGGGAAAAGCTGACCGTGCTGGCGCTGTGTACCGTGCCGCTCTACACCTCGGTGCAGTTCGTCTCGGCGATAGGTATCTGCGCGGCGGTGTTCCTCATAAAATTCGCGGACGGGATAAAGCCGAAGAAGGCGGACGTAATACTTATATTTCTCGTCGTCTGGGAGCTGCTCCACGCGTTCACCGTCGACTTCTCGGCGAAGGAGTTCGTCGGTATAGCGATCCTCTACGTGTTCATGACGATCGCGATCAGGTCGCATGGCGAGCCGTTCGACTACGTTTATATGGCGAGAAACGTCGCGGGATCGACTCTCTTCACCTGCTTCGTCATCCTCATGCAGCTCTTCGCAAGATACAACTTCAACGCCGACAAGACGTGGAAGAGCCTGCTCCGTCTCGGAACGGACTACGTCGACGGCGAGACCCCGGTGGGAGCGTACCTGAATCCGAACACGCTCGGTTTCTTCATCGTCATCTCCGTCGCGCTCCTCGTTCAGCTCATGCTCACTCGCCGCTCCGGAAAAGCGGACGTCGCGGCGACGGCGGCGCTCCTCGTCTTCGGATTCTTCACGTCGTCAAGAACTTTTCTCATCTGCCTTTTCATAACCGGCGCGCTCGCAGTCCTTTCCGCAAGACGGAGCGCGGGAGAAAAAGTAAAGGTATTCGCGATCGCGGTCGCCTCTTTCGCCGCCGCGTGCCTCGTCTTCTATCTCATCGCCCCCGACACCTTCGCCTTCTTCTTCGACCGGGTCGTGAACGGCGGAGACAATTCGAGGTGGATCATCTTCTCAAAGTACAACGGCATCATCTTCAACAGTCCGAAGTTCCTCCTCTGGGGAAGCGGGCTGAACGGAGTCGCCGCCTATCAGATGGAAGTAGTCGGTCAGGTGCCTCACAACGGACTTCAGGAGCTCCTCTTCGTCTGGGGCTTCCCGGGACTTATCGCCTACGCCGGCTACGTCTCGTCTCTCTTCTACGGCGCGTACCGCTCCAATAAGAATAAGGCGCGCCTGATCAATTTCATCCCGCTGATACTGTTCCTTATAAAGATACAGATCGGACAGCTCGTGACGTTCACCCCCGTTCCCCTCGTGATACTCCTCATCTGTATCAGCCTTTCGTCCGACCTTTACACGTCGCCTTCAAAAGCCCAATAATGCGGGAGACCGCAAAATAATAAAGGAGAAAAAAGTCATGAAAAGCAAAACAAGTTCCAGGATCCTGGCGCTGGCCCTTTGCGTAATGATGCTCGCGGGAGCTATGTCTCTCCCCGCGCTCGCTTACGACAAGAACTATGCGTCGGAAACGCACACAGTATTCAGACACTCGGAACAGACGATTGCTCCGGGCGTTGAGTACTACAACAACTACGCCTATTCAAGCGACAACAAGCAGATGGTGTACTACGTCGCCGTAGCGGAT
>CADBTH010000190.1 GCA_902797495.1 uncultured Ruminococcus sp. | reverse complement strand
GATAAAGAAATCCGACCTTCGCCGCTCGCTCGGTATAGTTCTCCAGGAGACGAACCTGTTCACGGGGACCGTAATGGACAACATCCGTTACGGAAAGCTGAACGCGACGGACGAGGAATGCGTCGCCGCCGCAAAGCTCGCGGGCGCCGACGACTTCATCGTAAGACTTCCCGAGGGATACGATACGATGCTCACCGGAAACGGCTCGAACCTCTCCCAGGGACAGAGGCAGCTCATTTCTATCGCGAGAGCGGCGGTAGCCGATCCGCCCGTCATGATACTCGACGAGGCGACCTCCTCTATCGACACGAGAACGGAGGCGATCGTTCAGCGCGGTATGGATAAGCTGATGGAGGGCAGAACGGTATTCGTCATCGCTCACCGTCTGTCGACGGTCATGAACTCCGACGTGATCATGGTGCTCGATCACGGCAGGATAATCGAGCGCGGCAGCCACGACGAACTGATCGCTCAGGGCGGAGTTTACTACAGACTCTACACGGGCGCGTTCGAGCTCGAATAAAGGTATTTCGATCGGGGACGGCGTCATCGTCCCCGATTTTGGCGTCAAAGCCCTTGAAATATATAATAAAATGTGTTATCCTATATATAATCTCAATAGAGTCCCGAGAGGGAATTTGATGTGATGGATCTTAAAAACAAAGTTATCCTTGCGCCGATGGCGGGGGCTACGGACGCGCCGATGAGAAGGCTGTGCTTTTCGCTCGGAGCGGATATGGCGGTCACGGAGATGGTCTCCGCGAAGGCGATCTGCTATAAGGACGAAAAGACCGGAGTTCTCTCCTCGATAACCGGTGGGGAGGGCGACGTCGAGCTTCAGCTCTTCGGGCACGAGCCGGACGTCGTGGCGTACGCCGCCGAGGCGGCGGTCACGGGTAATATCTCCGGCGCGCGCTTTGACCATCCGCCCTGCGCGATAGATATTAACATGGGGTGCCCGGTCAGAAAGATCGTGACGTCGGGCGACGGGTGCGCTCTTATGAGAGACCCCGGGCTCGCCGCAGATATCGTCCGAAAGACCGCGTCGGTCCTGTCGGAATACGGCGTTCCTCTGACGGTGAAGATCCGGTCCGGCTGGGACAAAAACAGTATAAACGCGCCGTACTTCGCCGCTAAGATGGCGGAGGCGGGAGCCGCCGCCGTGACGGTGCACGCGAGGACGAGAGACCAGATGTACGCTCCGTCCGCGGATCTTTCCGTGATAAGGGCGGTCAAGGACGAATTGAAAGATTTTCCCGTTATCGGGAACGGAGATATAAAGAGCGCGGAAGACGCGGTGCGAATGATGGACGTCACGGGGTGCGACTCCGTTATGATCGGAAGAGAGGCGCTCGGAAACGTGTGGATCTTTTCGGAGATCAGGGCGCTTTTACGCGGGGAAAAATACGCGTCTCCCGACGTGAAGACGAGGATAGATACCGCCCTGAGCCTCATCCGGGATATCATTTCGGAAAAGGGAGAGTTCGTCGGAGTGAGAGAAGCCAGAGGACGCGCAGCGCATTTTATCAAAGGAATGAGAGGCGCGCCGCAGGTGCGAGACCGCATCAATCACGCCGAAACTTACGAAGATATCGAAACAATTCTTTACGAAGGACTCTGCGACTGAGTCCGCGAGGTGAAATATGAAAAGAATAATGTCAGCAATCCTTGCAGCGGTGATACTGTTATCCTGCGTTCTTATGACGTCGTGCGGATCGGATAAGGACGAAGACGGAACTCCCAAAGGAATGAAGATCGCGTCCTCCGACGCCGCGTCATATAAGTTTTACGTTCCCACGACGTGGCAGTGCGACGTTTCGAGCGGAGCGACGATGGCGCACTATTCGATGACTGATACGTCGAGCATCAGCGTCATGGTCTTCACCCTCGAAAACTCGGACTCCGACGTTTCCGACTGGTGGAAGAGCTTTCTTTCCGATTTCAACAACGTGTATACCGATTTCGAGCTTATAAGCGAAGACGACGAGGCGGTCATTGACGAAGCGCCCGCTTCAAAGTTCGTATTTAAAGGGACTCTCGTTCATAAGGATGAGAAGAGCGGATCCGAAACGAAGGAGACCTTCCAGTTCCTGCAGGCGGCCGCCGTCAGAAAGAAAGCGCTCAGCGCGCCCGAGGTATACGTGATAACGTATACTTCTTCCCCCGAGGTCTACGACAGCCACATCGAAGAAGTAAACAAGATGATCGAAGAATTCAGGTTCAACTGAGAGATATGATTTATTTTGACAACAGCGCAACTACCGCTCCCTGCCGCGAGGCTGTCGGGGCGATAGAGTCCGCGCTGACGGATAACTGGGCGAATCCGTCTTCCGCTCACTCAGCCGGAGTCGCCGCGCGCAGAACGGTGGAGGACGCGAGAGCGAAGATCGGCAGGTCGATCGGAATGATGCGCCCGACAGACGGAAGATTATTTTTCACTTCGGGAGGAACGGAGGCCAACAACCTCGCGCTTTTCGGAGTGGTTAACTCGAAGAACAGACCGGTGAAGGGCTCATACCGCGGTACGGTCATCGTCAGCGACGGCGAACACGCTTCGGTCGCAGCCGCCGCGGCTAAGCTTGAGAGCGAAGGGTTCAGGGTATACAGGATACCGACCGTCGGCGGAGCGCTCGATCTCGACGATCTTGCGAAGAACGTCACGTCCGACGTGATCGCGGCGTCGGTCATGAGAGTGAACAACGAGACAGGCGCGGTATACGACGTAAAGTCCGCTTTCGGGATAATAAAGGAAGCGTCACCCGGAGCCGTGCTGCATTCAGACTGCGTTCAGGCTTATATGAAGATGAAACTGAACGTCAGGGATCTGGGAGCCGATATGATAACGCTGAGCGCCCACAAGATCTTCTCCGCGAAGGGAGCCGGTGCGCTGTACGTCTCGAACGATATCATCAAAGCAAAAAAAATAGTTTCTCTCCTCTCCGGCGGAGGACAGGAGGAAGGATACAGATCCGGTACCGAGGCCGTGCCGGCGATCGCCGGTTTCGGCGCCGCGGCAGCGGCGGGAGACCGGGAGCTCGGCGACAGGATAAGCGCTTGCCGCAGGCTCGGGGATTACGCCCTTGAGAAGCTGTCGGGAATTGACGGAGCAAGGGTGAATATACCGCGCGAGAGGCTTCCCAATATCCTCAGCCTGACGGTGCCCGGGATAAAGAGCGAGACTCTTCTGAACTATTTTTCCGGCAACGGGATCTGCGTGTCGAAGAGCTCCGCCTGCTCGACAAGATCGCGGGATCTCAGCCCGGCGCTCCGCGCATTCGGACTGCCGGATGAGGATATCGACTCGACGGTCAGACTCAGTTTTTCACATCTGAATACCGAGGAGGAGATCGACGTATTCTGCGGAGTTCTGACAAGAGGGATCGCGACTCTTACCAAAATCAGAAAATGAGATATTAAATTACTACTTGACAAACGAGCCGCCTCGGGCTAAAATATAACCAGAAAACGATCGGGAGATTATTATGGACGATAAGATAATTGATGAAGAGTACTTCGAAGACGAAGTGTATACGCTTACCGATGAAGACGGAGTCGAGGAAGACTTCGAGCTTATAGGAAAGTATATGGAAAACGGCGTTACCTACAACGCCCTCATTCCCGCAGACGAGTCCAAGCAGAACGGAGAGTATATCATTCTTCGCCGCGAGGAAGAGGACGGGGAAGTCTTTCTCGTCACGATCGAGGACGACGATGAATTTGACCGTATCGCCGATATCTTCGACGAGAAGTTCAACGACTTCGATTACGACGACGACGGAGAAAACGACTGATAAAACATATCTGCCTTGTGCGTGATGACACCGGCCATAAAACCCACAACAGAAAAATGGAATCCGATTTGCATACGGGTATGCAGACCTCCCGCTCTTCGCCTCTTTTACGACGCGCAGACGCGGACGCTGGGAGCACAAAATATGCGAAAAGGGAACCGCCTTGCGATGAGCAGGGTTTCTATTTCCGATGTTACACGGCACGGCGGATATTCTTATTCGGCGGCGCGTTGCCGCACGCCGACAGCTTTGTTATCGCGACACGCGCGGAGAAGAGTCTTCGGACCTTTCGCCGCGCGATTTTCATCAGACTTGACATAAAGTGTGTAATAAGTTATAATATCAGTATATTGGAATTGTGATTCGGACGGACCTGCAGTATGAAAAACAAAGGAATTTTAAAGATCATATCTTTTCTGATAGCCGCGGCGACTATATGCTTAGCCCTCGCCTCGTGCGGCGCAGACGGTAAGGACGGTGACACAAATTCGTCCGCGCTCCCGACTTCGGACTCCGCTCCCGATACCGGGGAGAACGGGGGCGACACCCATGACTCCGCGGAAAACGACGCGCTCAGGGAAGAGACCGTCGTCGACGGGGACGGCGGTGTCACGGGAAAGAAGTATTACAACTCCGACGGATATATGATCGCGGAGGAGGTGTACGACTCTATGGGACGCACCGTGGAGTACACGACGTACAATCCTTCGGGAGACAAGGAGACGTCGATGAAGTATACGTATGTCGGCGACGCGGTCTACTACTACACTTTTGAAATATATCAGTACGAAAAAGGCGCGCTGAAGCAGCTCGTCACGAGAGAATACGACAAAGACAATCTTGTCGTTTCCCAGACAGTCACGGACGGAGAAGGAAACCTCGTCGAGAAGTATCTCTATGAATACGACGGCGAGGGCAGGTGCATAAAGGAATCGCGCGCCGACTCCAAAAACGTCCTCGCCTCCGTGACCGAATACGAGTACGGATACGACGGATACGTTTACCGCACCACCTACAAAACGGGTTCCGGCAAGGTCGGCTCTTACACCGAGTACGAGCGCGACGGGAACGGAAAAGTCCTGAGAGAAAACAATTACGACGCGGACGGAAACCTCACCTCCTACGTCGAATATACGTACGATGAAAACGGAGAGGCTGCGGAGAGCGCAGAATACCTCCCGGACGAGAACGGAGAATTCGTAAAGTTTGATTGATAACCGGAGATTAATGTGAAAAACGATACCAGACCCACCTCGCCTGACGCGAGTTATATAAACGGTAAGGCATACAACGGAAAGTACCCCGAGCGCGCAGCTCAGCAGATGAGAAAAAATCCCGCCGCAAAGAGCGCGCCGAGACCCGCGTCTCCCGCAAACCAACGCTCCGCGAACCGGACGGGCGCGGACGGAGCGCGTCGCTCCTCCGAAAGCGCGATTCGCCGGAGTTCTCAGCAAAGCGCCTCGCATCACTCATCCTCGCACCGCTCGTCTCATAGCTCTTCCCGCAGGAAGAAGAGAGCGATAAAGAAGTTCTTCAAGGATTTCGCGCCTACGATCATAGCGGTGGTCGGCGCAGTGATCCTTGTTTCGGTCATAGTAATAATAAGCATGCGCGGGAACGGTGAAGATGAAACTTACGACCCGGGTCAGTCGAACGTGATAGACGTTCCGGACTACCAATCTTCGGGCGGCATTCTCGAATTTGACGAAGGCGACGCGAAGAACTCGATAGTTTTCCCGGCGACGTCGAAGTATTTTGAAGACGGAAGACCCGACGTCGTTCTTAAACACGACGAGGACGGCAGGCTCACCGGAGCGACGTACTATCTGTATCTTGATAACGGGTCGTCCGCAGGCGAAAAAGAATACGACCCGAACGGAATGCTTGTGACGGAAAAGCTGAACACCGCATCGGAAAAGGGATGCGTCAGTACGGTCGTCACGGTCAAGAGAGATAAGAACAACGTATATAACGGCTACGTAGTCGACGAGACGGACGAGGCGGGAGTTGCGAAGAAGCAAACGGAATACACGCTCACGGGAGTCGTCGACCACTACAGTTACCTCGAATACGGCGCGGACGGGCGTCTTTCGAAAGAGACCGTCTACTCGCCGTACGATATGGTCACCGGATACTACGAGTATCTCTATGACGAGGCGGGGAACGTCTCGGAAAAGCTTCAGTACGACGCGAATTACGCTCCCATGGGAAAGACCGCGTGGGAATACGACGCTGCGGGAAGGGTCGTCAAGGAATCCTTTTTCATCAAGGACGTCTGCCGGTCGTACAACGAGTACGGCTACAAAGAGGACGGATCGTACGTGATGACGTCGTACACCCTTATCGACGAGGGAACGATGACGTATGAGAAGAAGGTCTACGGCGGCTGATAATAAAACAACAAAACGCGAAAACGGATATCCGTTTTCGCGTTTTTCTTTTGTCCTGACTTATTTCTTTTTCTTTTTGCGCTGAGAGACTCTGTAGTCGAATATTGCGGGAACGTCGCATTCGTTTCTGTCGAAGTCCCGACCGTCGCGTTTCGCCTTCGCTTCCTCGAGATCGAGGTAAATATTAGTTATGATGTTCTCTCCCTCTCTGATATCGGCGACGACGAGCCCTCCGTTTTCCCAAAGCACTTGCTCCGCGTATTCGAGGTCGCCGAGCTTTATGTTTGCGATTATCATGTAGAGTCTGATTCGTCCCACGGAGAGAAGCTCCGGCGCGATCTTCTTCGACAGCTCGATCACGTCGCCGTACATTTCCGCGGCGTTCAGCATGGACATCGCTTCCTTAGCGAGCGATTCGTCGTGAGGCGCCATAACGGACGCTGCCATCATCTTTTCTGCGGCAGGGGCGTTGTTGCCGCAAATCTTAGCGACAATACCGAGGCAGTACATTGCCCACGGAGACTCTTTCAGACTGAAAGATTTTTCAAAGCATTCGTATGCACGCTGGAGGGAGGCGTAGCCTTTGGCGCAGTATGCCGCGCCGAGCTGAAGGTACGTGTACCAGTTTTCGGAGTCCTTGCCGTTCACCGCTTCCTCCATCATGCGGATGAATTCGTCCTGAAGCATCCACGAAGAGGGAACGTCGTTCGGGTCGTGCTCTCCCATCGTTCCGTCGTTCATGAGAGACAGCCACGGCTCCTGCTCCGCGCAGGGCTTGCCGAAGTCGAGGTGAGGAGCTATCAGCGCCTCGCCCTTCTTTTCTCTTCTGAGGTTTTCGAGAGCGCACCATCCGGAACCGCCGAATATGACTTTGTCGGCAGTCTTCTTTGCCATCGGTCTCGTCTCGTCGAGCATTTCCTCGAGGCGCTCTTCCGTTATCAGCTTGTCAAGGCGGAGCGCCACGTCGCGCTTTGCCGCCTGCCAGTCGTTGCCGTGGACGGTCTCGGGATCCGCGCTCATCGCGCCGTATGCCTCGAGCCATTCCCAGGTCGTCTTCGGAGGCATCGGGACGCATTCGTACTGAGTCGAGGCGAGTCCCGCCTGTATCTCCGTGTATCTCTCTTCCGAGCCGTCTTCGGACAGATACTCCTGCCATCTGTCGCCGCCGGGGCCCTGCCCCCACGCGAAGAGCTTTCTGCCGCGCAGCATATACGTCGAGGTCTGAACGAGCCCGTATCCGTCCGCTCCGAGCTGAGCCTCGAATTTTCTCGCGCGCTCCGGCACTTTGTAGAAGTGATCCATCGAGTTCGGTATCTCGCAGGGTCTCGTTCCGTCGAATCCGTCGTGCTCGGGGATTGAAACGAGGGAAATATTGTTTTCCTGAACGTAGGAAGCGTCCGCGTTGACAATGACCCGGCATCCCTTCGTTTCGGGAACCGCGATGTTGCTCCACCAGTACATCGGCGTGACGTCGTAGAGAGGATTTATGATCCTCATTCTCGCAAACATCAGCTTCGAGCCCTCCGGTATGAAGAAATCCATCTGCTTCACGACGCGGCGTATCCTCTCAAACTCGTACATTCTGAGCACGGGGGTCCCGTCGTCGAGCTTCGTGACGGCGGTGAATATGCGCTCGCAGGTGTGGACGTTGTGACCGAAAATGCCGCAGTTCCACTCGACGCCGCCCGAAGTCCACGCGTTTCTTATCGCGAGGTTGCAGGGGCGAATGACGGGGTTGACGTAGAGAAGCTCGCGCTCCCCGTCCTTATCGAAAAGGCTCATCAGCTTTCCGCCCCAGTCGGGCAGGAACGTCGCCTTCAGATGCTCGTTTTCAAGCACGACGGCGTTGACGTCGGACTCGTAAAGCTCTCTCGTGTACATATCCTGCATACGGTACGGGAACGGACTCGCGACGTGTCCGTATCCGATGAAGAGGCCGTCCTCTTCAGGCAGGTTGGTGTTTCCGCTTCTGTGCCAGAAGCATATATTTCCGAGCGCGGGAAGGGAAGACTCCCCTCTCATGTCCGCGCATCTCATCTTTATGACGGTCTGTCTGAGAGTTGAACTCATGATTATCTCCGAATTATTATTGATAGAATTAGTTTAGCATAAAGCGAAGATTATGTCAACCGAAAAAAGCCCCCGCCGGGCAGGCGGGGACGATAAATATTACGGGTTGCAGTTCTTGCAGGGAGAATAGCCGGAGGCGATGATCTCCTCGCGAGAGCTGTCGCTGTATTCCTTGTTCTTATCCGCCATCTGATTTACGGAATCGCAGTACGGATAGTGGAATTTTTTCGTGTTTGTGTTCAGTACGTATTTGTACCCGACCTCGTCGGGGCCTGAGCGATCCGTTGTCTGAGAAGAGGTATTAGCACTTGCTGCGGCGACGTCTTCCGTCTCGGTCGCGGCGGCGCCGTCGGTGGCCGTATGCTCCGCCTGACGGCTCTCGCCGGTCGCATAGTCTATCTCGATCCCGGGCTGGACGTTGTAGCAGAAGACGTTGAACGACACGCCCTCGCCGCTATCCTCGACGGAGTACGCCTCTATATGGACTCCGCGCGCGAGGGGCTCGTCACCGACGAATATCGGGCGCGATCTGTAGAGGACGTGATTCCCCGTCTCCCTGACGTAATCCGCGACCGCGTTCTCGAACGGGAGCATACCCTCTTTGTTCATGTATCTCGTTCCGGTGATCAGATTGTTTACGTTCGCATTCTCACCGGCGAGCTGATAGGCGATCAGGTGGCAGCGGTTGTAGAGGTAATTCCCGTCGACGGAATCGTACTTTACGGTCTGCCATCCGGAGGGCTTTATCTGACCGATCTGTCCGCGCTCTTCGGTCGGCATCAGACCGCGTCCTACGCAAGCCGCGCACACCCCGCATCTGCCAAGACCGTCGAGCTCGCTGTAGTACTCGAACTCTTCGACCGTCACGTCTTCACGGGAGAAGTCCGGTACGTTACCGTCTATCACGGCGTAAGGCTCGCCCGAGTATTCGGGAACGGCGGCGTAATCGAATCCCGTACCGTACGCGGCGGACGGTATTTCGGGCTCCGTTTCCACTTCGGTCTCCGTTTCGGTCGCAAGTGTCGCTTCGGCGACGTTTTCGGTCGTGACCTCTGCAGTATCGCCTTTATTCTCCGTCTTGTCCGCTGCGCATCCGACGAGCGGCGCGAGCAAAAACAGTAACGCCAGTACGGCAGCCGTTGTTTTAATAAATCTCATCGTCTTGAATCCTGTGCAAGTATTTTACATTTTCTTAAATATTATAACAAATATATCCGCGGATTTCAATATCCGGAACGAATTTTGTTCGCGCAATAATACTCGCTTGACTCAAACATCTTCGTGTGGTAAAATGAGTATACGATATAATAATTATTTGAGAGGGCGTTTTATGTACCTTAAAGACGAAGGCAGGATATGGCTTGCGACAGGTGATGAAAGGGTTTATATCGAGCCCGCGATGGCAAACCGCCACGGACTGATAGCGGGAGCCACGGGCACGGGCAAGACCGTAACTCTCAAGGTGCTCGCGGAATCTTTTTCCGACCTCGGAGTTCCGACTTTCATCGCAGACGTCAAGGGCGACCTCACGGGTATGTGCGTGCCGGGCGAGGAGACGAAGCACATCCGCCGCTCTATTGATAACATGGGGATAGATAATTTCGATTACTCGTCCTATCCCGTTCGCTTTTTCGACGTTTACGCGCGCCGCGGACATCCGGTCCGCACGACGATATCCGAAATGGGACCGGAGCTTCTCTCGCGCTTACTCGGACTGACGGAAGTTCAGAGCGGAGTTCTCCGCATCGTTTTCCGCATAGCGGACGAGCGCGGGCTTCTTCTGCTCGATCTCAAGGATCTGAGATCGATGGTGCAGTTCGTCGGCGACAACGCCGCGGAATACAAGCTCACTTACGGAAACATAACGAGTCAGTCGATAGGCGCGATCCAGCGCGCGCTGCTGACGCTCGAGGACGAGGGCGGAGACGTATTCTTCGGCGAGCCCGCGCTCGACCTCGCGGACTGGTTCGACTGGGACGAGGACGGCAGAGGGGTCATGAATATCCTCGAGTGCGAGGAACTCTTCCTCCACCCTCTCCTCTATTCGACTTTCTTACTCTGGATGCTCTCCGAGCTCTACGAGCTGCTCCCCGAAGCGGGCGACCTTGAGAGGCCGAAGATCGCGTTCTTCTTCGACGAAGCGCATCTTCTGTTCAATGACGCGCCGAAGGCTCTTATCGAAAAAGTGGAGCAGGTCGTGAGACTTATCCGCTCGAAAGGCGTCTCCGTCTGGTTCATCACTCAGAACCCCGCGGACGTGCCGGAGAGCGTTCTCGGTCAGCTCGGCAGCCGCGTTCAGCACGCTCTCAGAGCGTACACTCCGAACGAACAGAAGGCGATGAGATACGCCGCGAGATCATTCAGGGCAAACCCCGCGTTCGATACGGAGAGGGTGCTTCAGGAGCTGGCGGTCGGAGAAGCGCTCGTGTCGGTGCTCGACGCAGACGGCATACCGACGGTCGTCGAGCGCGCCGGTATCCTCCCTCCGAGAAGCTCGATGAACGTCGCCGACGATGAGACTGTAAACCGCGTCATCTCCTCAAGCCCGCTCTATGAAAAGTACACGCAGATAGTCGACCGCGAAAGCGCGTACGAGATCATTTCCGCAGAGCGCGAGCAGGAGGCGGAAGAAGCGGCGAAGGCCGCGGAGGAAGCCGCTAAGGCTAAAGAGGAAGTGGAGCGGAAGAAGGCCGAGGAAAAGGCTGCGCGCGAAAAAGAGAAAGAAGAAAAAAAGAAGGCGTCGCAGCGGAAGAATTCCGCCGTCGGAAAAGCGGCGAGCTCTGCCGCAAGCTCTTTCGGAAGAGAGCTCGGACGGCAGATATTCCGCGGTATTTTCGGAACTTTCAAAAAATGAAAAAATGCTCCCGTCGTTGCGACGGGAGCCGTTTTATTAAGAATCATTTGCCCTTGAAGAAGCCGAGGATCGTGCTGAGGAATCCGCCTTTCTCTTTTTTGTCGGTTTTCTTCTTCTTTTTCTTTCCGTCCGACGTCGTGAGCTCGGTAAGTCCGCCGTCCGAATCGTCCGAACCTCCGAAAAGTCCTCCGACGAGGCTTCCGAGGTCTACGTTTCCGAGGAGCGAGCCGATGATGCCGCCGATACCGGAGGCGTTGTTGGAAGCGGCGTTGTCGCCGGATGCGGCGTTCTGTCCGAGAAGGCTCATGAGAAGAGGAGCGACCGCGGCGAGGATGCTTCCCGCCTTGCCCTTTTCGACTCCCGCCTTTTCAGCGGCTGCTTTCGTCGTCTCGTCGGCTTTGTCGCCGAGAAGGTGGCCGATGATCTTTCCGCCGTCTTCGAGGTCGATACCGGAGAGGAATGACGTGATGTCGCCCGTATCAGCTTTTGCGTGATCGGAGAGCGCGCCGACGAATCCTTCGGCGGTAGCGGCGTCGTCTGCCTGACCCTTTACTCCGTTGAGGAGAGCGGGAAGAGCGGACGAGAGAACGCCTTTGACGTCCTTCTGCGAGGAGCCCGTCACACCTGCGATACCTTTGAGAGTATCGCCGTCGAGGATCGTACCCATCAGATCTTTGATATCCATGATTAATACCCCTTATATAAAAATAATTGTTACTTTCATTATAGGCAATCTTCCTTCGATTGTCAAATATTTTTCGAAAAAAGTTCAAAAAATAAAAAAATAACTTGTAATGAGAC
This sequence comes from uncultured Ruminococcus sp., assembly GCA_902797495.1. Lineage (GTDB taxonomy): Bacteria > Bacillota > Clostridia > Oscillospirales > CAG-272 > RUG14199. Next base: position 3,256 of record CADBTH010000190.1, on the reverse strand, counting down.
GACAAAAGTTTTATAATAATTGTAACAAGATTTTTAACCGCAAAGGAGAAGCAAAAATGGCTGAATCCAAGAAAACAAAAACCGCTGAGAAAACCGAAGTGCCGCAGGTCACGGGCAACGCGACGGGACTTCGTATCGGCGCCGTTATCCTGTGGGTCCTCGCGATAGGATTTGAAGTCCTCGCTCTGCTCACGGTCCTCAAGAAGCTCTTCACGGGACTCAACCCTACGATGCGCATCGTCGTCATGATCGTCTTCCTCGTTCTCGACCTTGCGGCTCTGATCGTCGGCTCGCAACTCTGGAAGAGATCGAACAAGATCGACCCCGCTTCCGAAAAGAACAAACTTAAATTCTGGCTCTGGAACAACCTCGGCGTCATCGTCGCGGCGTTCGCGTTCATCCCCTTCATCATCATCGTTCTCCTCAACAAGGATACGGACAAGAAGACGAAGGCGATCGCGACGGTCGTCGCGGTCATCGCGCTCCTGATCGGCGGCCTTTCGAGCTACGACTGGAATCCCATCTCCGCGGAACAGCTCCAGGCAGCGAAGGACAACATCAAGGAAGAGGTATACGCGTACAAGAACAGCGAGGTCTACCACTTCACGGACTGCAACTACATCAGGGAAAACAACCGCAACGACGGCGAGATCAAGACGGATAAGCTCGACTACTACGCTGCGGGAACGATCGAAAAAGCGATCGAAGACGGACATACGCGTCTTTGCAAGAAGTGCGCTAAAAAGCACGACCTCAGCAACGTCGAGAACCTTCTGATCGAGGACAAGACGGAAGACGAGAAGGACGTCGCAAGCGAAGCTGTCGACGCGATCTCCGAGGCTGTCGCCGACACGGCTGACTGATAAACCGGATCACAGACAGGGAGCAGATCATTCTGCTCCTTTTTCTGTTGCTTTATTTTAATTATTCTGTTATAATGGTATCGGAACAAAAAACGTCATCGGAGAGGCTGAAAATCATGGAAGAAAAAAAGTACGTGATCGCGATGGACCAGGGGACGACGAGTTCCCGCTCGATACTCTTCAATAAGAACGGCGATATCGTCAGCATGGCGCAGAAGGAATTCAGACAGATATTCCCGAAGCCGGGCTGGGTGGAGCACGACCCGATGGAGATCTGGTCGACGCAGATGGGAGTCGCGATGGAAGCGATGCAGAAGATCGACGCGAAGAGCGACGAGATCGCGGCGATCGGTATCACCAATCAGCGCGAGACGACCGTCATCTGGGACGCCGAGACAGGATACCCGGTTTACAACGCGATAGTGTGGCAGTGCCGCCGCACTTCCGACATGATAGAAAAGATGAAGGCGGACGGCTGGGAGGAGAAAATACGGCGCAAGACCGGACTCGTCCTCGACGCTTATTTTTCCGCGAGCAAGATCGCGTGGATACTCGACAACGTCGCGGGAGCGAGAGAGAAGGCGGAAGCGGGGCGTCTGCGCTTCGGCACGGTCGACTCCTGGATAATATGGAACCTCACGGACGGCAAAGTACACGCGACGGACTACACGAACGCGTCCCGCACGATGCTTTTCGACATACACAGACTTTGCTGGGACAAAGAGATACTCGATTACTTCGGCATCCCCGAGAGTATGCTCCCGGAGGTGAAGCCGTCGAGCGGTATTTTCGGAGTTACGGATAAATTCGGCGGACAGATCCCGATAGCGGGAGTTGCGGGCGACCAGCAGTCCGCGCTCTTCGGTCAGTGCGGATTCAGACCCGGCGACGTAAAGAGCACGTACGGAACGGGCGGATTTATGCTGATGAACACGGGGAGCGAGGCGGTCTATTCCAAGAACGGACTTCTGACCACGATCGCGGCGTCGGGAAAAGACGTCCAGTACGCGCTCGAGGGAAGCGTTTTCGTAGCGGGAGCCGCGATACAGTGGCTGCGCGACGAGATGAGGATGCTGAGAAACAGTCCTCAGTCCGAAGAATACTGCGAATCGGTCTCCGACACGGACGGAGTTTACGTCGTTCCCGCCTTTTCCGGTATGGGCGCGCCGTATTGGGAACAATATGCGAGAGGGACAGTCGTCGGTCTCACCAGAGGCGTATCGAAAGAGCACTTCATTCGGGCGACGGTTGAATCACTCGCATACCAGACTAACGACCTGATCGGTGCAATGAAAGAGGATTCCGGGCTCGACATCACGTCGCTTAAAGTGGACGGAGGCGCGAGCGCGAACAACTTTCTGATGCAGTTCCAGTCCGACGTATCGAACTTAAAGATCGAGCGCCCGAAGTGCGTTGAGACGACGGCTCTCGGGGCCGCCTACCTTGCGGGACTGGCGGTCGGATACTGGAAGGACGAATCGGAGGTGCGCTCGAACTGGCAGCGCGACAGAGAATTCGTCCCGTCGGATGACGATGAAAAGAGAAAAAAACTTCTGAAAGGATGGCGCCGCGCGGTGAAGTGCGCGATATACTGGGCAAACGGTGAAGACGAGGATGAATGAGTATTTTGACGTATGTGTGATCGGAGCGGGAGTTATAGGATGCGCGGTGGCGCGCGAACTTTCACGATACGATATGACTATATGTGTATTGGAGAAAGAGGAGGACGTATGCTCGGGAACGAGCAAGGCGAACAGCGGCATCGTTCACGCGGGGCATGACGCGAAGCCCGGGACTCTCAAGGCGAAGATGAATCTTCGCGGGAACAAGCTGATAAGGGAGCTGTCGAAGACTCTCGATTTTCAGTACAGACAGAACGGCTCGATGGTCCTTTGCTTTGACGAGAAGGATCTGCCGGCGCTCGAGGCGCTTTACGAGCGCGGAGTCGAGAACGGCGTCGAGGGGTTGAAGATCATCTCGGGCGATGAGGCGAGAGAAATGGAGAGCGCTCTGTCGGAAGAGGTCGTCGCCGCTCTCGTGTCCCCGACGGGCGGGATAGTCTGTCCTTTCGGGATGACGATAGCGTTTGCGGAAAACGCGGCTGAAAACGGAGCAGAGTTCCGCTTTCTGACCGAAGTTACGAATATAGAAAAAGCGGAGTCGGGATTCAGGATAACGACCGACCGCGGAGAGATCGCGGCAAAATACGTCGTGAACGCCGCGGGCGTATACTCCGACCGCTTTCACAATATGGTCTCGGAGAAGAAGATACACGTTACTCCGAGAAAAGGCGAGTACGTACTGCTCGACCGCGAGGTCGGCGGACTTACGGATCATACCATATTCCAGCTTCCCGGGAAGTACGGCAAGGGCGTTCTCGTGACCCCGACCGT
>CADBTH010000189.1 GCA_902797495.1 uncultured Ruminococcus sp. | reverse complement strand
AGCTCTTCGACAAGCTGATCTACCATCCGCTCACCTATTACGCTATAGACGACTTCGCTAAGGACTGGCAGAGCGTTTACGGAGACAACAAAATACTCGACCTTATAAAAGAAAATGATCAATAAGAAACGAAAAGAGAACGGCGCCAAGCCGTTCTTTTTTGTACTTGATTCATACTGACAGTATAAAAAGAAACATCCTGTTAGTACGAATGTTCGGTTTACAATCGCGATTTGATGTGGTATAATCAGATCGTAGAAAACGAAAGGAGAGCGTCAAATGGAAATGAAACTTGCAGAAAATATACGCGCTATGCGCAAGGAGCAGCAGCTCACTCAGGAGCAGCTCTCGGAAGTCCTCGGGGTAACGGCGGGCGCCGTTTACAAGTGGGAGGCTAAACTCTCCGTCCCCGATCTTGAACTGATCGTCCGGATGGCGGACTTTTTCGACACGTCTGTCGACGTCCTGCTCGGTTACGAGATAAAGGACAACCGTCTCGACGCGACCGTAAAGAGACTTCGTGAATACCGACGCAATAAGGATATGTCGGGACTTGCGGAAGCGGAGATGACGCTGAAAAAATATCCTCATTCATTCAAGATCGTCTATGAGTGCGCCTCGATCTTCAGCGCTTTCGGGATCGAGCGCGGAGACCGTGATATGTTCCGACGCGCGTTGGAACTTCTTGAACAGTCGCGTCTGCTCCTGTCGCAGAACGATGACCCCGAGATCAGCGAGCAGACGCTGTACGGGAAAATGGCGGATATGTATCTCGGACTTCACGAGACGGACAAGGGGATAGAACTGTTTAAGAAGAATAACGCGGGCGGAATGTACAACCACCATATCGGTAACGTCCTTGCAGTATCCGGTCGAACGGAGGAGGCTGCGCCGTTTCTCTCGGAGGGATTTGCAAAGATCCTTTCCAATTTGTGCGACACGATCAGCGGATACACGAACGTCTTCTTATCACGCGGCGAATATAACTCCGCCCGGGTAATTTTGGATTTGGTGGTCGAATTCTTTTCCGGTCTTCGGGAAGACGGCAAGCCAAACTTTCTCGATAAAGTCAACAGCGCGTTGCTCGCAGCGCTTGCGTATGCACAGTTCATGTCGCAACAGGAAGAAGAATCGCGCTCTTCTTTGCAAAAAGCCAAAGAGCATGCGGAGTTATTCGACGCGTCACCAAGTTACGACGAAAGCGACATCCGCTTTATTGACCGTATCGAAGGCGCCAGCGCACACGACGAAATGGGCTCAACGGCAATGGACGCCATTAATAACGTTGTTAACGGATGTGAAAACGAGGCGTTTTCCGCTCTCTGGATATCCGTGACAAAAGGAGAATGATTGCGATGAACAAAAAAGAACTTAAAGAACTGCGCCGTCCGTTTATAAAGGCGCTGTTCAGAAAGAACAAATTCAACCTGACTATGACAGTTATCTCGGCTCTGCTGTCCGCGCTCGGAACGCTCGTTATCTCCTGGTTGATAAAGCAGATCTCCGATCTTATTTCAGGCGACTGTATTTACAGTTTCGGAACGCTTCTCATTATCGCGGGAGGAGGGCTTGCGCTGATCGTGTTCGCATGGCTGCTCGACCGCGCGTTCCTCTCCGAGTTTCGCGCGAAGGCAATGGAGCAGTACAGGGAATACGCCTTTGAGAGGCTGATGGATAAGGGCATACAGGCCTTCTCCGGCGAGAACTCCTCGCTCTATATATCCGCGCTCTCAAACGACGTGAACAGCATCGAGCAGGATTTTGTCGGAAAAATCCAGACAACTATCGAGGTCGCAGTCGCTTTCATCGGCGCGCTCGCTCTGATGATATGGTACAGCCCGCTTCTCACCCTTATCGCGATAGGATTCTCACTGCTGCCCATAATCGTCTCGGTAGTACTCGGCAACAGGGCGGCAGTAGCGGAGAAGAACGTCTCAGATAAAAAGGAAAAGTATACGGGAATGCTCAAGGACGCGCTCACGGGATTCGCCGTGATAAAGAGCTTCAAGGCGGAGCGGAGCATCGCCCGCGTTCACGACGAGAGCAACGGGGAAGTCGGCGAGGCCTCGAAGAAGCGTACCAGAGTCAACGTCAACGTTATGTACTCTTCGAATATCGCCGGAGGGCTGCTCCAGTTCGGTGTCTTCTTCGTCGCCGCCGCGCTCGCGCTCTCGGGGGGCGGCATCACCGCCGGTACGGCGATCGTCTTCGTACAGCTTTTGAACTATGTCTTGGCTCCGATCCAGGTCTTCCCGGCGTCTTACGCGGGAGCAAGATCGTCCTTCGGGCTGATCGATAAACTGGCGGGCGCTCTCAACAAGAACGTCCCCGACGAGGGCGAGGATATAGCGCCGCGTCTCGACGAGGGGATAACCGTAAAGGACCTCGGCTTCTCCTACGAGGAGAACAAGCCCGTGCTGACAGACGTCGACATGGAGCTAAAAGCGGGCGGGTGCTACGCGCTCGTCGGCGGCTCAGGAAGCGGCAAGTCGACGATCCTCAACCTCCTAATGTCGTCCTACAAGGACTACAGCGGCGAAATACTCTACGACGGAAGGGAACTGAGAAACGTCTCCACCGACTCCCTCTACGACATCGTCTCGATAATTCAGCAGAACGTGTTCGTTTTCAACAGCACGATCCGCGACAATATAACGATGTTCTCCGATTTTCCCGAGGAGGAGATAGACCGCGCGGTGCGCCTCTCGGGTCTGGCCGCCCTGATCGACGAAAAAGGCGCCGACTACCTGTGCGGCGAGAACGGCTCGGGACTCTCCGGCGGCGAGCGGCAGAGGATCTCGATAGCGAGAGCGCTCCTTCGCAAGACGCCCGTCCTGCTCGTAGATGAGGCGACCGCGTCCCTCGACGCGAAGACCTCATTCGACGTCCTCGACGCGATACTGGATCTTGACGGCTTCACCCGCGTCATCGTCACTCACGACCTCGACGAGAACATCCTGCGCCGCTGTACGGGGCTCTTCGCTCTGAAAAACGGCACTCTATCGGAGCAGGGCACCTTCGACGAGCTGATGGAGAAGAAGGGCTACTTCTACTCGCTCTTCACCGTCTCCTCGAAAGAATAAAAAATACCGGGACACGGAAGCGTCCCGGTTTCGTGTTTATATAAGTGCTTTAATCGCCCTGCGAGAGTCTGTACTCGTTGATGATCGTGAAGATCTCGTTTATCGCGTCCGCGATCCTGTAGTCCGCGTAAGCGTACGGAGCGGGATCT
>CADBTH010000188.1 GCA_902797495.1 uncultured Ruminococcus sp. | reverse complement strand
CGCCGTCGTCTCTTCCGCTGTCGGAAAATCGCAGGCGATAATTACGTCTCTTCCCATCAGTGCGCCGCTCCTATTATATCCGTAATACTTTTGACTCCGTACCTGTCCATGACGGACGGTAATTCTTCTATTATCTTTTTGCAGGCGAGAGGATCGACGAGATTTGCCGCTCCCACCTCGACCGCGACGGCTCCCGCCGCCATCATCTCGATAACGTCCTCCGCGCTCGACACTCCGCCCATCCCGACGACAGGGATACCGACCGCGCGCGACACCTGATATACCATGCGCAGCGCGACCGGAAGAACGGCGGGCCCTGAGAAACCGCCCATCGTGTTCGCTATCACCGGGCGGCGTGTCCGAAGGTCTATCCTCATGCCGAGCAGAGTGTTTATAAGGCTTATGCCGTCGGCGCCGGCCTCCTCGCAAGCCTTCGCGATCGATACGATATCCGTAACGTTCGGCGACAGCTTTACTATCACCGGCTTCGTCGTCGCCGCCTTTACCGCCCTCGTTACCTCCGCGGCGGCTGCGGGATCCGTCCCGAAGGACATTCCTCCGCCGTGAACGTTCGGACAGCTCACGTTGACCTCGTGCCAGCCGACCTGCTCTTCGCCGTCGAGCGCCGAGCAGACCTCGACGTACTCATCGACGGAGAAGCCTCCGACGTTCGCCATCACAGGCTTATGAAAACATCCTTTGAGCTTCGGCAGCTCTTCCGAGATGACCCTTCTCACGCCGGGATTCTGAAGCCCGACGGAGTTGATCATCCCCGCCGTACATTCCGCGACGCGGGGCGTCGGATTGCCGAAGCGCTCCTCAAGGGTCGTCCCCTTGAACGAGAAAGTTCCGAGTATATTTATATCGTAAAGCTCCGAGAATTCGTACCCGTATCCGAAAGTGCCGGAAGCGGGAATCACGGGATTGTCAAGCTCTGTCCCGCAGAGAGACGTCGTCAGTCTTCCCACAGTATCTCCTCCTTTTCAAGCACGGGGCCGTCGCGGCAGATCCGCTTGTATCCCGTGACCGTGCGGCAGGAACAGCACATACACGCGCCGAAGCCGCATCCCATGCGCTCCTCGAAGCTGAACTGGCCGGAGGTCTTCGCCGCGCGGTACACCGCCTTCAGCATAGGCTCGGGCCCGCAGGTGTAGAAGTACGAATAATCGTCCGGCAGTGCGTCCGTGACGAATCCGCGCACGCCGGCGCTCCCGTCGACAGTCGCGACGTTCACGCGGCATCCGAGCTTTTCAAGCTCCCTCTCGCAGAACACCTCGTCCGCCGTGTTGAATCCCAGCGCCGCGGTCACTTTTTTGCCCTCGGCGATAAGCCTCTTCGCGAGCATATAGAGCGGCGGCACGCCGACCCCTCCCCCGATCAAAAGAGGAGAGCCGCCCGATTTTGACAGGTCGTAGCCGTTTCCGAGCCCCGTCAGCGCCGTGATCTTCTCTCCGACCGTCATTCGGCTCATCAGATCCGTTCCCTTTCCGACGACCTTGTAGATCACGGAAACGGAGTCCTCCTCCGCGTCGTAAACGGAGATCGGACGGCGCAGGTACAGTCCGTCAAGCTTAAAGTTCACGAACTGTCCGGGTGCTGCGATCTCCGACGCGTCGCCCGACAGAGTCATTCTGTAAACGGACTTCGCTATCGGCAGGTTTTCTTTTATCTCAAAAATTACGTCTTTCATATTATGAATCTATCGTGGAGATCGTGAGCGTCGTCTCTTCGAGGACGTCGAGGAGAACGCGCACCGTGTCGAGAGAGGTGAACATCGTAACATTGTTTTCCGTCGCCGTGCGGCGGATAGTCGCGCCGTCGCTCGCCTCCGACGTCGAGCCGATGTCTCTCGTGTTTATAACGTAAGCTATGTGTCCCTGGCGGATCGAGCTCGGTATCTCGTCCGAGCCGTCCGATATCTTCTTCAGAACGTGAGTTCTTATGCCGTTTTCCTTCAGGAACTTCGCCGTTCCCTCCGTCGCCTCGATGTTGAATCCGAGGTTGTAGAAGCGGCGGATGAGCGGCAGCGCCTCGTCCTTGTCCTTGTTCGCTATCGTCGCGAATACCGTACCGTAGTTCTGAAGGTGAGTGCCCGACGCCTGGAGCGCCTTGTAGAGCGCGCGGTTCAGCTTGTCGTCGTAACCGATCGCCTCGCCCGTCGACTTCATCTCGGGGGAGAGATACGCGTCGAGACCTTTTATCTTATTGAAGCTGAAGACCGGCACCTTGACGTAGTATCTCTTCTTTTCGTCCGGATACAGATCGAATATTCCCTGCTCCTTCAGGCTCTTTCCGAGGATGACGTCCGTCGCGATATCCGCAAGGCTGTAACCCGTCGATTTCGAGAGGAACGGAACGGTCCTCGAGGAGCGCGGGTTGACCTCGATTATGTAAACGTCGTCGTTGCCGTCGACTATGAACTGGATGTTGTAAAGTCCGACGATGCCGATACCGAGTCCGAGCTTCTTCGCGTAAGTCAGTATCGTTCCCTTGACCTTGTCGGAGATACTGAACGCGGGGTATACGCTGATCGAGTCTCCCGAGTGGATGCCCGTTCTCTCGACGAGCTCCATGATACCCGGAACGAAGACGTCGCGCCCGTCGCAGATCGCGTCGACCTCGACCTCTTTCCCCTGAATGTACTTGTCCACGAGCACCGGCCGGTCCGCGTCGATCTCGACCGCATCCTTCAGATACCGTCTCAGCTGTTCCTCGTTCGCGACTATCTGCATAGCCCTTCCGCCGAGGACGAAGCTCGGTCTGACGAGCACCGGGTATCCTATCTCTTCCGCGACTCTCACGCCGTCCGCGATGTTCGTCACCGCCTGACCCTTCGGCTGAGGTATCGCGAGCTCTTCAAGTATCTTCTCGAAGCTGTCGCGGTTCTCCGCTCTCTCTATCGCTTCGAAGTCCGTTCCGACGATCTTCACTCCGCGCTTCATCAGAGGCTCCGCGAGGTTTATCGCGGTCTGTCCGCCGAGGGACGCGATAACGCCCTCCGGCTTTTCAAAATCGATGACCGCCATGACGTCCTCCGGAGTCAGAGGCTCGAAGTATAACTTGTCCGCCGTCGTGTAGTCGGTAGAGACTGTCTCCGGGTTGTTGTTTATGATTATCGCCTCGTACCCCGCGCGCTTTATCGTCTGCACCGCGTGTACCGTAGAATAGTCGAACTCGACTCCCTGACCGATCCTGATCGGGCCCGCTCCGAGAACGATCATCTTCTTTTTGTCCGTGCGGATCGAATCGTTCTTTCCGGAGTATGAGGAGTACAGATACGCGATATACTTGCCCGTGTGGAGCGTGTCGACCATGCGGAAGACGGGAACTATGCCGCACGCCTTGCGCTTTTCGTAGACCTCGACCTCTTTCAGCCTCCACTTCTTCGCGATATACGCGTCGGAGAAGCCCATCTTTTTCGCGTCCCTCAGAACGTCGAGGTCGTTTACGTTGTCGGCGACGCGGCGCTCCATTTCGACGATCTTTTTGTAGCTCTCGAGGAAGAGCTTTGTCACCATCGTCGCCTCGTGGAGTTTTTCAACGGACGCTCCGCGGCGGAGCAGCTCGAATATCGCGTATACGTTGTCGTCGCGGAACTCGGATATGTAGCCGTACAGCTCGTCGTCG
>CADBTH010000187.1 GCA_902797495.1 uncultured Ruminococcus sp. | reverse complement strand
GTCTTCTTCTCGTCGTTGGAGTCGACGTACTTGAGGTCGAACTTCGCCGGCAGGCAGAAGTCGAGCTGGCAGGTGGACAGAGTGATCTCCGCGCCGACGGCGGGTTTGACGTTGACGTCGAGCTTCGGGCCGTAGAACGCCGCTTCTCCTATCTCCTCGGTGTAGTCGATACCGAGCTGGTTGAGCACGTCGCGAAGAGCGGACTCAGCCTTCTCCCACATCGCGTCGTCCTGGTGGTATTTTACTTTGTCCGCCGGGTCGCGAAGCGACAGGACGCATCTGTAGTTCGTGATGCCGAAGTCGCGGTAGACTTCGAAGATCAGGTCGACGACTCTTGCGACTTCGTCCTTGATCTGCTCGGGTGTTACGAAGAGGTGCGCGTCGTTCTGGCAGAAGTGACGGCCGCGCTCGATGCCCTTGAGCGTGCCGCTTGACTCGAATCTGAAGTCGTGGGCGATCTCGCCGATCCTGATCGGGAGCTCGCGGTAGGAGTGGTTGCGGTTAGCGTAGATCATCATATGGTGAGGGCAGTTCATCGGACGGAGGACGAATTTTTCGTCTTCGACTTCCATCGCGGGGAACATGTTGTCCTTGTAGTGCTCCCAGTGGCCGCTCGTCTGATAGAGCTGTACCGTTCCGACGCAGGGGGTCAGGACGTGCTGATATCCGAGGGCGAGCTCCTTATCTCTTATATAGTTTTCAAGCTCGCGCCAGATCGTATAGCCCTTCGGCAGGAACATGGGAAGTCCCTTGCCGATGAGGTCGTCGGACATGAAGAGCCTCATTTCCTTACCGATCTTTCTGTGGTCGCGGCTCTCGGCTTCGGCGAGCTGCTTCAGATATTCCTCGAGCTCTTCCTGAGTCTGGAACGCCGTGCCCTTGATACGGGTGAGCATCTTATTGTTCTTGTCGTTCTTCCAGTAAGCGCCGGACTGGGTCATGATCTTGAACGCCTTGAGCGCCTTCGTGTAGCAGATATGGGGACCCGTGCACATATCGACGTAGTCGCCCTGCTGATAGAAGCTGATCTGGGCGTCCTCGGGAAGGTCTGCGATATGCTCGACTTTATAGATCTCGCCTCTCTCCTTCATGAACGCGACCGCTTCTTCGCGCGGCAGGATGAACGGCTTTATCGGAATGTTCTCCTTGACGATCTTCTTCATCTCGCGTTCTATATTCTGAAGATCCTCGTCCGTGAGCTTCGTATCTCCCAGGTCGACGTCGTAGTAGAAGCCCGTCTCGTTGGCGGGGCCGTAGGCGAACTTCGCCTCGGGCCAGAGGCGGCGGATCGCCTGAGCCATGATGTGCGCGGCGGAGTGGCGGAGTATGTGCAGCTCCTCCTCGGGAGCGGCGACGTCCACGTTTCCGTTTGCATAGATTATTTTCATTTTGTTTCTCCTTCTGATGTATCTTGATTATTAGTTTCAAAAACAAAAAAACGACAACGCGATAAGCGCTGTCGGGGTGCGTAAAGTACGCACGGTTCCACCCGAATTTTTCACTCGTTTTATTTGATTGGGGCCTTTCGGCGGGCAGGCGGTATCTTTTGCCTCGTGGCGGGGGCTCTCTCAGCTTCGCGCCCTTCTCTGTACGTCCGTTTTGCAAAAAACTTGTTCTGCTTGTGACAAGTATAGCACTCAAAAAGGCTTTTGTCAAGCTATATATAATATATTCGGGCTCAAGTTTGGCGTATCACTTGAAATTGCCGCCTCTCTGTGATAAACTAAAATACATGGAAGAATTATTCAAAAAGATAAGAAGAAAGAAAAAGAGGGCGCTCGCCGAGCGGAACTTCGAGATCAACTTGAAGTGCGACGCCGAGCCGGAGACCGCGAGCGGGAACCGTCTGGTCTGCGACCAGAACGGCGCGCGCGGCAGATCCTTCGTCTACGGGAACTTTCCCGCGCGGCACAACGCTTGCGAGGCGATAGCGGTTCACAACGCGAAGGTTTTGCTCGGGATGCCGTCGACGCTCTCCGAGACGATCGCCCGTTTTCAGGCGCTGCGCGCGATGATATTCTCGGGCTTTTTCGGCTCGAACGTCTTCAAAATAGGGAGAGTCCTCAAATCTTACGGGATAAAATACAAGCGGATATTCAGACGGCGCCGTCTGAAGGAGAGCGGGCTCTTCATCATTTCCTTCTGGAACGAAAAGCCGCTGAAGAACGGGATCCACACGGTGGCTCTGACCCACGGCGACGGCGGTTACGAGACGTACAATCTTCACGGGAACGGCGCGGTGAGCGCGGAGGACCCGGCGAAATACGGAAAGAGATTCATCACGGGTTATCTGATAACGGAGAAAACGGAGGGGCAATGAAAAAGAGGACTTCAAACTGCGAGGACTGCGTCCACTACGACTACAACGAGGAGACGGACGCATACGAATGCAACGAGGATCTGGACGAGGACGAGCTCGTCAGATTCATCAAGGGCGACAGCGGAAACTGTCCGTACTACAGATACTACGACGAGTACAAATTCGTCAGAAAACAGAACTGAGGTAAACTATGCTTACAACGTCATTCGGAGCGGGACTTCTCGGCATCGACGGCTTCATAGTTACGGTCGAGTGCCACAGCACAAAGGCGCTCCCCGGTTTTGAGATGGTCGGTCTGCCCGACGCCGCGGTCAAGGAAGCGTGGCAGAGGGTGGAGACCGCGATGTACAATTCGGGTATCGCGGGATCGGACCTCAATATAAAGATCAATCTCGCGCCGGCGGACATGAAGAAAGAGGGCTCGGCTCTCGATCTTGCGATCGCCGTCGCGATCCTTCAGGGCAAAAAGGTCGTTCCGAAAGAGGTCGATCTCTCGGACAAGATGTTCATCGGAGAACTGTCGTTCTCCGGCGCGGTTCGTCCGGTGCGCGGCGTTCTGAGCATGGTGATCGCGGCAAAGGATCACGGCTTCAAGGAAGTCTTCGTCCCGGTGGGCAACGCGAAGGAGGCGTCCGTCGTAGAAGGTATCGATATTTATCCGACGCCGTCTCTTGCTGACCTCATCGCGCATCTTACGGGAAGGAAACCGATCGCTCCCGAGCTTCACGCGATCTACGACGGCGGCGCGGCGTTTGCCGGCGGGCTCGATTTCGCAGACGTTAAGGGACAGGAAGCGGTGAAGCGCGCGCTTGAGATCGCCGCGGCGGGAGGACACAACGTACTGATGATCGGCCCTCCGGGCTCCGGCAAATCAATGATGGCGAAGCGGATCTCGTCGATACTGCCGCCGATGACGTTCGGAGAGGCGGTGGAAACGACTCGCATCCACTCGGCGACGGGGCATCTGAAGGACGGCGAGTCGCTGATAACGGTCCGTCCGTTCCGTTCGCCTCACCACACGCTCAGCTCTCAGGCGATGGTGGGAGGAGGAAGCAAGATCCCGACCGCGGGAGAGGTCTCCCTCGCGCACAACGGCGTTCTCTTTCTCGACGAGCTGCCCGAGTTCCACAAGGACGTCACGGAGAGCCTGCGCCAGCCTATGGAGGACGGCAGGGTGACGATTACGCGCACCGCAGGAAGGCTGACTTTCCCGAGCTCCTTCATGCTCGTCGCGGCGATGAATCCCTGCAAGTGCGGTTTCTACGGCTCGAAGACGAAGAAGTGCACGTGCAAGCCGGGGGACATAAAGAATTATCTCAAAAAGATCAGCGGGCCGCTCCTCGACCGTATAGATATTCAGGTGGAAGTTCCCGCGCTCTCGTTCGACGAGTTGTCGGTGCGGCGCTCATCGGAGCCCTCTTCCGCTATAAGGGAGCGCGTTTGCCGCGCGAGAAAGGTCGCCGCAGAGCGCCTCGCCGCCGACGGCCTCGCCTGCAACGCGGCGATGACCTCAAAAGAGATAAAGAAGTACTGCGAGGTAGACGAAAAAGCCCTCACCGTTCTGAAGACCGCCTTCGACACGATGGGCATGTCCGGCAGAGGCTACGACCGCGTTCTTCGCGTCGCGCGCACGATTGCCGACCTCGACGGTGAAGAGGCGATAAACGTCCGCCACGTCGCCGAAGCGGTACGCCTCAGGACGCTTGATAAGAAATATTTCTGAAGATTATTAGAGGGGGAACTTTTTTGAAAAAAAGTTCCCCCGTACCCCTTCAAAAAACTTTGAAAAGGGCGGGTAAATATAACGCGCCGTTGGCGCTACACCTCATCCGAGGCGGCAAGCGCCCCACCTTCCCCTCAAGGGGAAGGCTTGACATTACTACTTGCTTAAAGGCTTCCCCTCGAGGGGAAGCTGTCAAGCTTGCTTGACTGATGAGGTGTAGCCGCCGGTCGCAGGCGGCGTATTTTATTTTCTCAAGCATTTTCCTCTTTTTTCTTGATTTTTTCTTTTCCTTATGGTAGAATAAACTTGCGACACAATTGCATAACTTTGATCGGAGAAGTGTATTTTTGCTTTAGGC
>CADBTH010000186.1 GCA_902797495.1 uncultured Ruminococcus sp. | reverse complement strand
TTAATTATTTTACCATAAAATAATTTTATTGTAAAGAGGAATGCAGACAATTTTTATGGCATTTTTGGGTCAATCTTGGGTCAAAAAGCGCAAAAAAATCCCGCAAGCCCTTATATTACAAGGATTTGCGGGATTCTGTCATTATTCCCACTCCACCGTTGCGGGGGGCTTTGAAGTTATGTCGTAGACGATGCGGTTGATGCCGCGGACTTCGTTCGTGATGCGGCTTGAAACTTTTGCGAGTATGTCGTACGGTATCTTTGCCCAATCCGCGGTCATGAAGTCGTCGGTAGTTACCGCGCGCAGCGCTATTACGTTTTCGTAGGTTCTGTGGTCGCCCATTACGCCGACCGCCTTTGAACCGGTGAAAACGCAGAAGAACTGACTCAGCTCCTTTTCATAGCCGCACTTTGCCATCTCGTCGCGGAGGATATAGTCCGCTTCCTGAAGAAGCCTGACTTTATCCCTCGTGACCTCTCCTATTATTCTGACGCCGAGTCCGGGGCCCGGGAACGGCTGACGCCAGACGAGCTCGCGCGGGATGCCGAGGCGTTCTCCGACGGAACGCACCTCGTCCTTAAAGAGATCGCCGAGAGGCTCGATCACGCCGAGAAAATCGACGTCCTTCGGGATCTTGCCCATGTTGTGGTGGGTCTTTATGACGGAGCTTCCCGCTTTACCTTTGGTAGCGCCTTTTCCGCTTTCTATCCTGTCGGGGTAGATCGTTCCCTGCGCGAAGAACGCGTCGCCGTCGGCGATGTCGCGGATCACGTCCCAGAAGACGTTGTAAAACTCGCGGCTGATGCGCTTTCTCTTGCGCTCGGGGTCTTTTATCCCCTTCAGCTTTTCAAAGAACTTGTCCGACGCGTCGACTCTTATGAAGTTCATGTCGAAGAGCTTTGTGAAAGTGCTTTCGACAAAGTCCCCCTCGTCCTTTCTCATAAGTCCCTGATCGACGAAAACGCAGGTGAGATTTTTCCCTATAGCGCGGCTGATGAGAGCCGCGGCGACGGAACTGTCGACTCCGCCCGAGAGGCCGAGGATGACCTTTTTATCTCCTACCGTCTCGCGTATTTTTCCGACCGTGCGGTCTATAAAATCGTCCATCGCCCAGTCGCGGCTGCAGGCGCATATACCGAGGACGAAGTTTTTCAGTATCGAGTCGCCGTATTCCGTGTGCGTAACTTCCGGGTGGAACTGCACCGCGTAAAGGCGCCGCTCTTCGTTTTCCATCGCGGCGCAGGGGCAGTCGTCGGTGCGCGCGGTTATGCGGAATCCGCCCGGAGCCTTCGCGACGTAGTCGGTATGGCTCATCCAAACCGTGCTTTTCGCGGGAACGCCGTCGAGAAGCCTTGAGCCTGTCTTTGCCTTGAGCGTGACCTTCCCGTATTCGGAAACGGGAGCGGTCTCAACCGTGCCGCCGGACATCCACGCCATGAGCTGACATCCGTAGCAGATGCCGAGAACGGGTACGCCGATCGACAGTATCTCCTTTGAATAGTGCGGGGATTCAGGATCGAACACGGAGTTCGGCCCGCCCGTGAAAATTATTCCTTTGTAGGCGTTTTTCTTTATTTTTTCAAGTTTTGCCGTGTAGGGAAGTATCTCGGCGAAGACGCCGAAAGACCTGACTCTTCTCGCTATGAGCTGATTGTATTGTCCTCCGAAATCGAGGACGAGAATTTTATCCATTGTTTTGCCTTTCAGATATTGATCTCTTCCGCCTTTGCGGATTCTTCTTCGAGGAGAGGCGCGATCTCGTCAAGGAAACGCTCCACCTGTTCGGGGCAGCGGCCGACGAATTTCGCGGGCTCGAGCGCCGCTTCTATCCTTGCGCGGTCGAGCGGGAAATCTTCGCGCGCAGCGAGCCTTTCGGCGAGGTCGCAGGAAAAGCCCTCCTTCATTCTCGCCGTCGCCTCCATCGAGCATTCTCTTACGATCTCGTGGAGCGCCTGGCGGTCGCCTCCAGCCTTGACTCCCTCCATCATGAGGTTTTCGGTGGCTATGAAGGGAAGATACTCCGCCACGGTCTTCTCTATCACTTTTTCGTTTACGTGTATCCCGTTCGTGACGTTCGCGGCGATCTTGAGGATCGCGTCCGCGCAAAGGAAGCCCTCGGGCATCGAGATGCGGCGGTTCGCGGAGTCGTCGAGCGTTCGCTCGAGCCACTGTACGGACGAGGTCATCGGCGCGTTCGCCGCGTCGGCCATGAGGTATCTCGCGAGGGAACAGATGCGCTCGCACCTCATCGGGTTGCGCTTGTAAGCCATCGCGGATGAGCCGATCTGATTCTTCTCGAAAGGCTCTTCGATCTGACGGTCGTGCTGAAGAAGCCTTATATCGTTCGCCATCTTGTAAGCGCTCTGCGCTACGGCGGACAGACAGTTAAGTATCCTCGAATCGGCTTTTCTCGTGTAGGTCTGACCGGATACGGAGTAGTATTTTTCAAATCCGAACTCGTCGCATATCATGCGGTTGAGCCTGTCGATCTTTGCGGTGTCGCCCTCGAAAAGATCGACGAAGCTCGCCTCGGTGCCGGTAGCTCCGCGGCATCCGAGCAGTTTCATGCCCGAGAGGACGAAGTCTATCTCCTCGACGTCGGATACGAAATCCTGGATCCAGAGGGAGGCGCGCTTTCCGACCGTCACGAGCTGAGCCGGCTGATAGTGAGTGTAGCCGAGGGTCGGTATATCCTTCGTTTCGCGCGCGAAACGGGCGAGGTTTTTGATGACTCCTATGACCTCGCTTCTGACGAATCTCAGCGCGTCGCGGTAGATCATCATGTCGGCGTTGTCCGTGACGTAACAACTCGTCGCGCCGAGGTGGCTGATGCCGGCGGCGGAAGGAGCAGCTTTCCCGTACGCGTAAACGTGCGCCATAACGTCGTGACGCACCACCTTTTCGCGTTCCGCGACGACGTCGAAATCGATGTTTTCAACGTTGTCCTCAAGTTCCCTTATCTGCTCGTCCGTGACGGGCAGCCCGAGCGCGGACTCCGCTTTCGCGAGAGCCACCCAGAGCCTTCTCCAGGTTTCCGTTCTGTGCCTTGCCGAAAAGAGCTTCAGCATATATTCCGACGCGTATCTCGAAGACAGCGGCGATTCGTATTTGTCGTATCCCATTTTAAACCTCTTATCTTATGATTATACTGTCGCGTTCCGCTCCGACGGAAACGTATTTTATTCTGCATCCGACGGCGTTCTCTATCATTTCGACGTACGCTCTCGCCGCGGCGGGCAGGTCTTCGTATTTTCTGACTTTCGATATGTCGCATCCCCATCCGTCGACGTACTCGATCACGGGCTCGGCGTCCGCAAGGTCGGACGGGAACGGGAAGTCGTCCGTCACTTCTCCGTTCAGCACGTAGTGGGTGCAGACCGGTATCTTATCCATATAGCTCATGACGTCCATTTTAGTTAGCGCGAGCGCCGTCGCTCCCTGAACGGCGACTCCGTATCTCGTCGCGACGAGGTCGACCGGACCGACGCGGCGGGGCCTTCCCGTCTTCGCGCCGTACTCGCCGCCGGCGTCGCGCAGGCGGTCCGCCTCGTCCCCGAACATCTCGCACGTGAAGGGACCTTCGCCGACGCAGGTCGAATAAGCTTTGACGACTCCTATGACCTCGTCTATTTTAGCGGACGGAAGTCCCGAGCCGACCGGCGCGTACGCCGCGATCGCGTTCGACGACGTCGTGTAGGGGTAGATGCCGTAATCGAGGTCGCGAAGGGATCCGAGCTGAGCTTCGAACAGAATGTTTTTTCCGTCCTTTGAGGCGCGCGCGAGGATCTT
The DNA here is from genome assembly GCA_902797495.1 of uncultured Ruminococcus sp. Taxonomy (GTDB): domain Bacteria; phylum Bacillota; class Clostridia; order Oscillospirales; family CAG-272; genus RUG14199. Next base: position 7,694 of record CADBTH010000186.1, on the reverse strand, counting down.
TCCCGTGTCGCAGACGTAAGGCTTTATTTTTTCGCAGTAAGTATCGTACCACGCGGCAAGCTTTTCCTCCGTGTAAGGCTCCGCTCCGTATACCTTCGTCAGAATGAGGTTTTTCCATTCTGCGATCTCGAGAAGGTGCGCCATCATTCTTTCGCGGTCGAATATCTCGCCCGCCAGGACCGTCTTCTTCTGATATTTGTCTGAGTAGAACGGCGCGATGCCCTGCTTTGTAGAGCCGTATTTTTTGTCCGCGAGACGCCTCTCTTCGAGCTCGTCGAGGTCGCGGTGCCACGGGAGGAGAAGAGACGCTCTGTCGCTGATCTTCAGGTTCTCCGGTGAAAGAGGGACTCCCTTTTCCCTCACGGTGTCTATCTCAAGAGCCAGATTTTCGGGGTCGAGAGCGACTCCGTTTCCGAGAACGTTCACGACGTTCGGTCTGAAGATGCCGGACGGGAGCAGATGGAGCGCGAATTTTCCGAATTCGTTGATAACGGTGTGACCCGCGTTTCCTCCTCCCTGATACCGGACGACGACGTCGAAATCTTCGGTCAGAAGATCGACCATTCTTCCTTTTCCCTCGTCGCCCCAGTTGATGCCGACGATAGCGCAGTTTGACATGACTCTCTCCTTATAAAAATAAAAATCTATTTTATATTATACTACGGAAAGAACGGCTTTTGCAAGAGTTTTACCGCGATTTTGCACGGAGAAACAAAAAAACCGCATTTTTTGAAAAAATGCTTAACTTTTTGAATTTTATGTGCTATACTGTATGTAATATTGAATATTTTTTATCTGGAGAGAACCGATGAAAAACTTAAAAACCATGTTGCCCTCGATACTCTTTATCCTGTTTGAGCTTGCGTTCGGCATCCTTCTTATCAGTAGTCCGAAACAGCTCACCAAGACAGTTCTCATCTGCTTCGGTATAGTCCTTCTGATAATCGGATTCATCTATCTCATCCGCTTTTTCAAAGAGAGAAAGAGCGCCGAGGGCGAAAAGGTCAACTATCTCACGATGCCTTTCGCAGTCATAGCTCTTGCCGCGGCGGTATTCTGCATACTCTACGCGCTTCTCGCTCACGAGCCTCAGAAGTTCGCGACCCTCATCTACGGGGCGATATTCATCGTGGTCGGAGCTTACAAGCTGAAGAACTACGACGACGACAAAAAAGCCGGCGTCAGCACTTCCTTTATCACGCTGATCAGCGGCGTGCTGTCCGTAGTGCTCGGTATCGCCGTCATCGTTCTCTACGCTATGGGATCGATGAAGTCAAGTCTCCTTCTCCTCCTTGCCGGTATCGCGATGATCGTCGAAGCGGTCCTCGATATGGCGGCGATAGCCATGGCGAAGCCGAAGAAAGCGGAAGAGCCCGGGACGACTCCCGAAGTTCCGGCGACAACGGAAGAGAACTGACCCTGAAAGCCAAATAAAAACCGGCGGATGACCGCCGGTTTTTTGTCGGTTAAATTCAATTGCCCGGAGTTGCGAACGCTCTCCAGACGCCGTCAGCCCACATGCTGTACGGTGAGATCGGTACCGTTCCGACGAAGTTTGCAACGTAAACTCCCGCCGTGTTGGTGAAGCCGGTCGAGCCGCTCGTGCCGATCGCCGCTCCCTGAGCGACTACGTCGCCGACATTGACGGATATCGATCCGAGGTGCGCGTAAAGGGTCTTGAGTCCGTATCCGTGCTCGACCACGACGACGTTGCCGGTGACGTCGAGATTGCCCGTGTAGACTACCTTGCCTTTTGCGACGTTGGCGACCGTGACTCCGTCGCCCGTTTTATATTCGACTCCCGTCTGACGGTACGAAACGCCGCCCGGGTTTACTGTGTAGATCCGTCCGAAGAATCTCGACATCGGCGAGTCTACCGCCTCGATGAACGCGTCCTCGAAGTATCTCTCGGCGGAGCCTTCGGCGAAGATCGCACCGAGGGCGTCGTTTGCCGCCTGCTTCGTAGCGTCCGTGTAGAGCGCCGCTACGGCGTCGCTGACGTCGTACGTCGGAGCGTCGTTCTTCTGATAATCTCTGTAGTCTACCTTGAGGTCAAGAGACTGGGTGACCGCGCCGTACTTGAACGTGAGCTTGAAAGAAGTTCCGTTGACGTTCGTAACGCTGTCGGATGCGAAGGGGATTATCGCGCGGACGAAGTCGCCGTCCGTATAGAATACGGGGGTATAGGAGATCGCGGGTTCGCACGAGAATTCTATCGCGGATGGATCCTTTACGTTGACTCCGGTGACGGCGACCGCCGAGCCGGACTCGATCTTGTCGGTTCCGAGGTAGAAGGACGCGGCTTCGGACACTTCGATGCTGAAGGAGTAGGACATCTCGCCCTCGTACTCCCTCGCGTCGTCGTGATACCACTTGGCGTTTATCTTGACGTTCGCGTGAGCCGCTCCGTCGAATCTGAACGCCGCGTTGTTTTCGTAGTCGCTGTTGTACAGAACGTCGCCGCTCGGGTCGGAGTTTATCTCGACGTGCAGGTAGTCGGGCGCGATGCTGAACGAGGTCTCCATGCCGCCTTCGACCGGGTATACCGCGTTCTGGTCGATGATCTTGGACGTGTAGTCCACGTCGACGAGGTTGCCCGCGGCGTCCTTGAACGCCCATTTGGCAGCGGTGGGACGAACGTCCGTAACGCCTGCTGAAATTTTCAGCACAGGTACGTTAGAACCGGAATAGATACTTGCAGCATACTGGGTTGCGAGAAATTCTGCCGCAGCGTTTGCGCTGATGCGGAAGACTTTTCCGTCGCCGTCCTCGTAGTACGTGTCCGCTCCGGTTATGTCAAAGTAGTATTTGTATTTATATTCGATCGAGCCGTTCGACATCTCCACGAGATAGAAGGGTTTCGCGCTGAGAGCTTCCGGAAGCGTAGTCACCTGAGTCGCCTCGGCGTTCATCTTCACGAACATATCGATCATTTTTTCCGTATCCTGATTGTCTTTGTCGAAAACGGTCGTATTTCCGTCAAGGTCGCTCATCTTCATAGAGACGATGCTCGTCACGTCCACGGGACCGACTTTGGCTCGGTTCAGATTGATAATGGCGATGACGGTCGGTATGAACAACGCGACAGCAAGTACCGCAAGCAGAAGTTTATTGTTCTTGACTCTGTTCATTGTTACTCCTTTCCGGTATTCGTATGAATAGAGAGCAAAAGTTATTCATATTATTTTACTATATATTTCAGACAAAATCAAGTAAAAAATCAAAAAACGCGCGAACTGACCCGCGCGGGATTGACAAGAAACGGATTCGGGGTTATAATAATCGTTAATTCGGGAAAGCTTCGCGCGACAGGCGCGGTGTGAATATACTCGTAAAGAGATCTTTTCGGAAAGGAGCTGATATTGATGACTGACGACAGATCGGCCGCGGCGGCGTATAAAGTCTCGGTGGTATCGATAGCGGTCAATATCGCGCTCTCCCTCGTAAAACTCGTCGCCGGAGTCGTCGCGTCTTCCGGCGCAATGATATCCGACGCGCTCCATTCCGCATCTGACGTTCTCAGCACGCTCGTGGTCATATTCGGCGTGAGACTGTCGAGGAAAGCGGCGGACAAAACGCACCCTTACGGTCACGAAAGATTCGAATGCGTCAGCGCGATCGTACTCGCGGCGGTGCTTTGCATCACCGGAGTCGGTATCGGCGTCGAAGGAATAAAGAAGATAGTCTCGGGAGAAGAACTGAAGGTGCCGGGCGCGCTCGCGCTCGTCGCCGCGGCAGTATCGATAGTTGTGAAAGAGGTCATGTACCATTACACGGCGAGGACGGCGAAGAAGATCGGTTCTCCGTCCCTCAGGGCGGACGCATGGCATCACAGAAGCGACGCGCTCTCGTCGGTCGGAAGCTTCGTCGGTATCCTCGGCGCGATCCTCGGCGTACCGGTTCTCGATCCCGTCGCGTCGGTCGTCATAGCCGCGCTCGTTGTCAAAGTCTCGATCGAGATATTCTCCGACGCCGTCGGACGGATGACGGACCGCGCGTGCGACGACAAAACGGTCGAGGAGCTGAAAAGCATAATACTTTCCGTCGACGGAGTCCTCAGCGTGGATCTGATCAGGACGAGGATCTTCGGAGACAAGATATACGTCGACGTCGAGATCGGGGCGGACGGCAAGTCGACCCTCGCCGAGTCTCACGAGGTCGCGGAGAACGTTCACGCGGCGATCGAGGCGTACTCGCCGAACGTTAAGCACTGCATGGTGCACGTCAACCCGAAATAAAAGGAAATATCCGCGCGCGATGTTGCATCGCGCGCATTTTTATGTTAGAATGAAAAAAACGATATTACGGAGCGTGTATTATGATAAACTGCCCGATACCGAGACCGCATACTTTCGAGCCGGCGGAAGGATATCTTTGCGTATCTCCGCGCGTCTCTTCGACTGAGGAGTCGTTTCGCTGCGCCGTCGCTGCCTTCTCCGGACTGTGCGACAGACTCTGGGGACTTGAGCTGAATCCGTCGGACGAAGCGGTCCCCGACGAAAAATATTTTACCCCTCTGACGGAGGCGGGAGAATTCGAAGCGCCGGGCTTCGGGACGGACGAGAAGAGCTCCGCCGTCGCCCTTCCGGGAGAAGAGCGCACCGATCTCGGCATTTTCATCGTTCGCGACGGTTCGTTAGAGCCAGGCGAGTGCCGCATCGAGGTCGCCTCTGCGTGCAGGATAACCGCGCGCGACGTCGAAGGACTCTGGCGCGCATTTTCCGTGATCGCGCAGATCTCGGACAGGACTTGCGACAAATATATCAAAATACCGAAATGCACGGTCGCCGACAAGCCTGACAGCCCGTTCAGAGGATTCTTACTCGACGCGGCGAGAAGGTGGCACCCGATCGACTACCTCTACAGACACGTCGATCTCTGCTCGATGGCGGGCGTCAACAGATTCATAATCCACTTCACAGACGACGAGAGCTACACTCTGCCGAGCAAGGCGTTCCCTCGCCTTTCCACGGAGTCGAGACACTACTCGGAAGAGGAGCTTCGCGCGCTCGATCTCTACGCGCGCGACCGCGGAGTCATGATAATACCGGAGATCGATATGCCGGGTCACTATTCGCAGTTCGCGACGAAGTATCCCGAGATTTTCGGCACATGCGGAATAATGGACGCGTCCGAGGAGGTCTTCTCCGCGCTTTCCTTGCTGTACAAGGAAGTATCGGAGCTTTTCCCCTATTCGGATTACGTTCACGCGGGCGGAGACGAGGCGATCCTCGGAAGATGGAACGACTCGAAAAAGACAATTGCCTATATGCGGGAAAACGGCATCCCCGACGTCGTCGGTCTGTACGGACACTTCGTCGGAAGAGTCTGCGACGGCATTCTCTCGCTCGGGAAGACCCCGATCGTATGGGAGGGCTTCGGCGAGAGCGCGAACGGACTCGTTTCGAAGGACGTCCTCGTGATCTCGTGGGAGAATATGTATCAGACGGCGGACAAACTCGTTTCCGCGGGATTCCGCATACTGAACGCGTCGTGGCGTCCTCTCTACTGCGTGTCGCCGTGGCAGAAATGGTCGCAGGAGGAGATCCTCTCGTGGAACAAATACGTGTGGGATCACTGGCTCGACAAGTCCGCGGCGTACGAGCGCGGGGTGAGCGTTCCGATAGATTCTCCGGTCGACGGAGGCATCTTCTGTGCGTGGGGCGACTACATGAAAAACTACGAGAGCTCGCGCCTCGCGTGTCAGCTCGAATATGCGAGCGTTTTCCCGAGGCTGCCCGCCCTCTCTCAGAGACTTTGGGACTCGTCGGATATAAAATATGATGACTTTGCGAAGTCGTTCCGAAGATTCAAAGAGGTAATGACTCAGATACACGGCGAAAACGCGTTCAGAGGAGAACTCTGAAAAAATCGTGCGATTTTGAGTTTTCTTATTGATTGTTGTCTTCCGATAATATATAATAATATTGTCTTAATACTTTTTTAACATTATTGTCAAGGAGAAAAACATGAAAAAGCATCGCGTGGTACTGTGCGCTCTGCTCGCTCTCACGATGATCGCCGCGGCTGTAGTTATGACGGCGGCAAAGACGAGCTACGAGCTGAAGGACGGGGCGGTCGTCTTCAACTCGAACAACACCGTATCATATCTTGCAAACGGCGGATCGGTCAACAATCTGGCGATCTCGTACGACTCTTCCGAAAACGCGGCTTCCCTCGTCGTAACCGGAAACGCGTCGGACCCCTACGCCCTTCTGAGTTATAAAAAGCTCGGAGTGACCTCGCTCTCTGCGGATACTTACAAGTATATCGTGGTCACCGAAAAAGTGCCCGCGTCCGCCTCGAGCGCAGCGACGACGACCGAGGTCTTCTGGGCGGCGGGATCGGTCACCGGACCGACCGGCGGATGCTCTAAACTCTTCAATTTCACGAAGGACGGTATCTATCACTCCTACGTGATCGATATGAGCGCGGTATCCGGCTGGACGGGAACGATCCATTCGCTCAGGGTAGACCCGTTCACGACCGCGAACGCGGGAGACTGCCTCTATCTCGATTCCGTGATACTCGCAAAGACTGCCGCTGAGGCGCAGGACGTCGCCGCGTACAGAGCGGCAAAGGCGAACGGAACGGTCGACGATACGCAGGTGCAGGTCATATTCACGTCTTCCAATTATAACACGTATCTTACGACGTATCAGATCGAGCAGGCTCTGAGGGGCGACGTCAACGGCGACCGCGCCGTCAACGCGCTGGATCTTTCAATGCTCAAGAAGTTCCTGACCTGCTGGGATGTCGCAAACTTCAACGAAAGCGCCGCGGACATAAACGGCGACGGCCTCGTCTCGATCAAAGATATGCTCCTTATCAAAAAAGGAATAGCGGGAACGTACGACCTCGGCAACGGCGGCTCGTCCGCGTCCGCGACGATATCCTACGACAGCTCGGCTGAGAAGGCAGTGCTGACCGCGAGGGCTTCGGAGCCGTCGGTCAACTTCACATATTCCGCGACGGACGGGACTCTGCACGCGGGTCAGTACCGTTATGCGGTCATCACCTATCAGGCTTCGAAGAACGGAACCGCGACCGTCTACGGGATCACGAGCGATACCTCATCCGATAACGCCGCGGCACATACCTTCAGCGTTGTCGGCGACGGAAACTTCCACAGCGAGGTCATAGACTTCTCATCGGACGGCGGCTGGACCGGAACGATCGGCGGACTCCGCCTCAGATTCTTCAACTCCGCCTCAAACGGCGACGCGATGAAGCTCGACTCCGTCACGCTCGTTGAGAAGGCGGGAGCAGTTTCCTCGATCGCGAATTACAGAGAGGCGATCGCGAACGGTCTGACGTTCACGGAGACGTACGAGCTCGACATATCCGGACAGACGCTCGGTCAGATCAACACTTCCGGAACGTGGAGCAACGTCGGTTCCACGGGATCCAACCCCTTCGCGGCTTCCTGGCCGGCGGCGGGTTACGCGACCGGCGCGCAGGACACGCTCGTCGTATTCGCTAACTACAACAACGTTATCAAGGTGGCCGACTGCGTGGATCTTTCCAAGTACGACCGCGTTACGGTGACGTACGGCACCGACAGCTCGTTCGGAAACAACGCGAACGCGCTGAACTCGAAGTTCGGTTTCTTCAGCGCGAAGACGGTCTACGGACAGCAGGGAAGTCAGAACACGGCGGGTCTTCTCGTCAGCGTTCCGCTCACCGAGGCCAAT
>CADBTH010000185.1 GCA_902797495.1 uncultured Ruminococcus sp. | reverse complement strand
CTGAGAAGCAGTATGTCCTTCAGATTGATGCCGCCGTCGCCGTTGACGTCGCCGCAGTCCCCGACGAAATATCTGTCGTTTATGTACTTGCTGAGCAGGCCGATGTCGAAGAAATTGGAGTAGTCCTTGTTTCCGTCCTCATCCGTCTTCAGCAGGCATACCTCCACCGGGATCCCGTCGTCTATGTTGCCACCGTTGATATCGGTGAGCATGAGCGTGTCGGAAATACTGTAATTTATGCCGTCGCATGTATATCTTTCGACCGTACAGCATGCGCCGCCGGAGGACTGTTCACCGAGGACAAAGTACTCCTCGTCGCGCAAGAGGCAGGGCATATAGTTTCCGCAAGAATAGGAGACGGACGTCGTGAGGACCGAGAATGTGAGGTCGAATGACACTTCGTCGTCAAGTTCGTTGATTCTTCCGTCGAGGTTCCTGTCTGTTTTCAGAGTGTAGACGACGTTTCTTCCGGTCGTTCTGTCGTACAGATTCGTCCTTACTTCGCCGTTTATCAGACCGACTATAAGGTAAGCGGCCGCTATGTGACCTCCTGTGTTGGAAGTCAGATCGAAGACGACGTTTTTGATATCGGGATCTTCTTCGGCTTTTCTGATACCGTCGTAAACAAAGGCGAACGTATCGTATTTAAGCGGATACTCTCCGCCTTTGAAATATGCGTTCCATGCGGCGAGTACGAACGAGAACTCGTCGAAAGAAATGAAGGCGACGTCTCCCTCTTCTTTGTAAAAACCGCCGTAATTGAACTGATCCCGCTCCGATTCCAGCAGGTTTTTCGCTTCAATAATCTCGTTTTTCCTTTTTGAACGGGTGGCGGTGTTCTCGTAATAGACCGTATCGTACGCGTCGCCGTCCGGAATGGCGTAATTAATGAGACCCGACAGGAAACGGTCGTACTCGTCCTGACCGTAACTTGAGAAAGCAGAGGCGCCGGAGAGCCAGGTGTGACCTCCGTCGTTCATCCAGAAAACGAGAAGCCTGAACAGCCCCGCGTAGTATTCCTCCTTCACTTCCGAGAGAAGAAGGGTCTTGAGGAACGGATCGAATTCCATGATCGCCGCGTCAAGTCCCGCCTCCTCCGCTTTCGCTGTGAACGGGTTATGAAGCGTCGGATATCCGTAGAAATAATCTATGTCGAAACAGAGTTCACTATAGGCAAAATCGGTGACAGCCTCGTTCCTTTTACTCTGGTTCATGAATTTCGTCAGCGGATCATAATCTGAATTACAGACGCCCGAAACGTAAATATCGTCGCCCGACCAAATCGTGTCACTGAACCCGTTGACCGATGCCGCCATGTCGAACATGATCGGTACGGGCAGATAGATATCGTCTTCCTCCGCGATCACGTCGATTCCGTGAGAGGCAAATGAAACGGAAAAACCATGCGCTTCGCCTATGAATTCCTTATCGGCGATCTTTATCATTCTGTTTTCTTCGCTGTCGATAAAGTCATAGCCGTCGAGCAGGAAAAAATCATAATAGTTTTCAAAGCGTGCGTTTCCGCTCTCCGGATCGTAGATCATGGACAGATCGGTCCCGTACCTTGTGACTGTATATAACGTCCCGTCGGTCGTAATTTCCGGCTCGTTTCCGCTCATGACTCTGAAGAATTCTTTTATTGAAATGAACGGAACTCCGCGTAAAGATGCGTAGTTTCTGCATTTTACCGTAGCGATGTTTCTGCCGTATACGTACAGTTTCATGCTTTTTACGACATATTTTTCTCCCGCTCCCGCAGCCGCCGCAGGAACGATAAGAGCGGCTACCATAAGTATCACGATTACGAACGATAACGTGCTTTTCATTTTCTTTCTCATTCTATTCTCTCCCTGTTTTGGCTGATAAAACCACTGAAATATGTGCCGTCGTATCCCACCGCTTCGCTGATTTTTTTCCACGCCTCTTTGAACCTCGGCTCCTGCGTCAGGACATTGTCGCTGCTTTCCGCGACGTAAAGCGTGTTTGAATAACAGAAAGGCAGATACAGCAAAAGAAGCGTTTTCAGACTTTCAAGTTCGGCAGGATCATTTTCGAATTTCTTCGCCCGTTCCCAGGTCGAAACGGCAAGTTCCGCCAATTCCTCCACACAGTCGAGCGCCGCGGGCAAGTCGTTGCCGGAAAGGTGAACCGTACAGAGATGCTCGAGCGCGCTGCTCACCCAGTACATCTCCTTATGCTTACGGTCGTATTCTTTATAGAAGTCCGCATAGTATTCTTTCGCTTCATCAAGAAGTTTGCTCCAGAGAGTTATTTGTAGCGCGGCGTTCGAGGAGCCGTAGAATGCGGACGTACGTCTTGCTCTTTCCCAAAGAGCGTTCAGAAACCGTACGTTCATATCTTTTGCGGCGCTTTCCGCAAGATCCATAGCCTTTCTGTTTGCGTGCTCGTTTTCATAAACTGCAAGCAGACCGTAGTCGCGTATGCCGCCTGCGTCGGGCAGAGTGAGAGCCGTTCTTTCCGCTTCTGTGAAATCGTCCTTTAGAATATGGTAATCTATCAGTTTGCGTTTCGCCTTTATTATCATGCCGGGATCGTGATCCCTTTTGACGATCGCGTCGAGCATGCTTTTTCCCCGCTTGAAAAGGTTGTCGAATTCGTCATCGGGAAGTCTGAAGTTTCCGAACTTTGCGTGGCCGAGATAATACCAGATATAATAGGCGCAGTCATAAAGCGCAGGGAAATTCATCGGATACTTTTGCAGAAACGATCCGTAAAGTTCATACAGTTTGGGAACACATTCCTGCAAGTATTTATGGGAATCTTTGCTGAATTTCTTTTTCAGATCCTCCGCTTCCTTTTTAATTTCTTCAAAAGCCGCATCTTCGTTGATCCCGACGCCGAGCAGGTAGTCGGTCGAAACTCCGAGCACCGTTGCGAGCGGAACTATCTGATGTATATCGGGCATTCCGCGGCCGTTCTCCCACTTGGAGACAGTCTGTACCGATACGCCTATGGACTCGGACATGTCAGCCTGCGAGAGGGAGGCGTTTCTTCTGAGTTTTTTGAGCCTTGTTCCGAAGTATTGCATGTCAGCTTCCTTTCGGTGACCTCGTTTTTCTTTTCGATATGATTTTATCACATAGCAGAGAGAATTTGAAGAAAGAGTTAGGACAGAAATAGTTAAACGAGGGTTTAAGTTTGTTAACAATTTCAGATCATTAAAACACGGCGAAGGTAACACCTTCGCCGTTTTTAATTGTCTTTTACGCCGCGCCCGCTACGATGCGCCGCAGTGCAAGCACGTCTTTCATATCGACGTTCCCGTCGCCGTCGACGTCTGCCCTGACGCTCTGACCCGGAAGAAGATCTGAGTCTCCCGCGAGCGTACGCCT
>CADBTH010000184.1 GCA_902797495.1 uncultured Ruminococcus sp. | reverse complement strand
GTTGCCTTCCATGTAGATACCCTTGACTCCGAGCTCGGACAGATATCTTACGTCGTCCCAGAAGTTCATAAGGTCCGGAGAGGGAGAGGCGAAGTGATAGAAGACCGTGCAGTAGTACCAGAACCACACGTTGTCCGTGACCTCGAGCCAGCCCTTCAGCCAGTCCATGTAAGTCCCGTTCTTGCTCGGCTCCGTACCGGTGCCGTACTCCTCCGGATTGATCTTTATACTGTGCGAGAGCGCGGCGTTTCCGCCAGCCTCCTCGCAGGCGTCCTGATCGCGGAGCAGGTGATTGTTGCAGCCGACGTTGCAGAAGCAGACGGTCACCCTCGGGTCGGGACGGGTCGCCTTCGGCACGACCTGAGTGCCGAAATAGGCGACAGTGTATATCTGGAGCATCGGGTAATCCGCGCAGATAGTTTCCGCCACCCTGTTGGAAAGGCGGAAGAGCGCGCCGGAGATCGCCCCCTCCTCCTCGTACACCTTCTTGCAGTTCTCGCAGGTGCAGAAGTTTCCGTTGTCGTTCTGCGAGCAGGGGACGTGGGTGAAGTCGTATCCGAGGGTAAGCCCCTTCAGTTCTATATAGTAATCTATCAGATGATAATTGAAATCGATTATCTTTTCGTATGTGTCCTCGGAGGTCAGGCAGGGCTGCTTGCCGCCGCCCGTGTACTCGTACTGCGGGTCGCGCCAGTTCTCCCAGCCAGCCATCTGGTAGACGAAGGAGTGCGCGTGCGGATATACCGGATTCACGCCTCCGCCGTTCACGGGAGTCGAGCTCGCGTCGCCGTCGATGCCGTTGATGCGCAGCTTCGCGTAGTTCCGGCTCGGGCCGTTCATGCCTATCGAGCGGTAGACGAAGTCGGGGACTTCCTTGTCGTAGTATCCTTCGGGAACGTCAATGGAGTCCGCCTCGTAAAGATAATTGACGTAGCCCGTCATGTATCTGTAGCCGATCTTGTCCTCGAGGAACGTGTACGTCGCATAAAGCCCGCCGCGCATCGTTCCGCATGTGAAGACGAGGTTTCCGTCCTCGACCTCGATCACGAAGCCCTCTTCGCCGAGCGCCTCGGAGTCGTCCGCGTCGTAGACGTACTTTATAACGTATCCCGACGGGGAGTCGGACTCGCGCGCGATATTTAAAGCGACGCCGCAGGCTCCCTTGATATTGTCGCAAAGCTCTTCAGCCGCGAACTGTACAGACGGCAGGAAAGCGCCCTCCGGCGCCTCGTCCGGGATCACTACCGTGAAGCGCGCGATATTGCGCCCGGCGATCTTTATCTCGCCGACTTTGTACGCCCCGTCCGTGTTGTTCCCTTCCGCGTCCTCGGCCCCCGCGATGATGCGGCGCAGCTTCAGCACGTCCTTCATCGTAAGCGTACCGTCGCCGTCGACGTCGGCGGCGAGAGTAAACGCGTCGTCCTCGTCGGCAGCTCCCGCGAGGAGTCGTCTGAGCGCGAGCACGTCCTTCATGTTGAGCGCGCCGTCGTCGTTCACGTCGCCCGCAAGGTAGCCGTGAGTCACCGCGCCTGCAGGTATCGCCATCGCAAAAATAATCGCCGCAAGTATGAGAGATAACAGTTTTTTCATATAGTCTCCTTCAGCTGCCGACCCCGTCGGCAATTTAGCTTCCTGCTTGGCAGGAAATTTAGCTCGTTCCAACAGGAACGAATTTAGCTCGTTCCGACAGGAACGAATTTAGCTGAAATGAACGCCCCGCGTTCATTTCCTCGTTCCGGTCCAACCATCTCCGAGCATCCAGTTCATAGGATCGCACGGGGTGTTCGTGTTCGCCGGGAACTCCCACAGACCGCCGGGCGTGCCCTCAGCCGCAAGGAACTTCGAGTTGAGAAGCAGCTGGCCCGGTCTGTTCTTTATGTAGTTCCAGAGCCAGTCGTAACGCTCCTTCCACTTTGCCTGAGAAGCGGCGTCGCCGTTCACCCAGTCACGCTCGTAGGTCGCGGAAACGCCGAGGAAGTTGACGTGCATCGAGCACTTCTCTATCCTCTCGCGCTGTGCGGGATCCTTCGCCGCTTTGTAAGCCGAGTCGATCAGCTCGAGGAAGTGGTCGTAGTTGTCTCTGTAGTATTCTTTATTGTACTCGTCCCACGGATAGTCGTAGTTGTTCGTCCAGCATCCCTCGAGGTCGCCGCATCTGTTTTCAGCGTAAAGCAGTTCCTTCATGTACTCCCAGCCGTCGCCGTAGTATATCTTCAGGAATTCGTATGCGAGGTCGCAGTACTCCTCTTCGGTCATTTCCGGATGCCACATTATCTTCGTTTCAAGGTAGATGCGGAGCGCCTCGAATGAGTAGTTGATCCTGTCGGCGTCGCCCTCGAGATAGAAGCCTTTGACTCCCCTCTCCGTGAGGTATTTGATATCGTCGTAGAAGTTGAATATATTCGGAGCGAGGGATACGTAGTAAGCCCAGTTGTCGGTGTAGTACCAGACCCAGACGTTGTCCGTCAGCTCGAGCCAATCGCCGAGCCATCCCATCCACTCGACGTTG
>CADBTH010000183.1 GCA_902797495.1 uncultured Ruminococcus sp. | reverse complement strand
TTCGTATACGTCACGCACGACCAGATCGAGGCTATGACGATGGCTACCCGTATCGTCGTTATGAAAGACGGTCTGATCCAGCAGGTCGACACTCCTCAGAACCTTTACGATTACCCGGTCAACCTCTTCGTTGCAGGCTTCATAGGAACTCCTCAGATGAACTTCATCGATTCCGTCCTCGAAAAGCGCGGAGAAGATCTCTACCTCACGTTCGGCGAGAACGCGATCAAGCTTCCCGCAGAGAAGGCGGCTGATCCGCTCCTCAAGGACTACATCGGCAAGGAAGTCGTCGCGGGTATCCGTCCCGAGAACATCCACGACGACGAGGCTTCCCTCGAGCTCTACAAGGACGCTGTAATTGAGACAAACGTCGAAGTTTCCGAGCTCATGGGCTCCGAGATCCATCTCTACCTCGCGTGCGGCGAGCAGAACTTCACGGCGAGAGTTTCCTCCCGTTCCACGGCGCGCCCCGGCGACGTCGTCAAGATCGCGCTCGACGCGTCGCGCATCCATCTGTTCGACAAGGACACGGAACGCTACATCATCCACTGATCTCATTCACGGAACACAAAGCACTTTCTGCAAATGCGGAAAGTGCTTTTCTTTTTTTGCATCGGAAATCTCACGTACATGAAGGCTATATCAAATGTTTACAAAAAAAGATAATCTTTTTCTATTGACTTTTATAATTAGTTATTATATAATACAGTCAGATAAATTTTTTAGGAGGAATTCTAAAATGAAAAAACTGTTATCATTCGTGATCGTTGCGTTGATGATCGTTTCTTCGATTTCTCCGGTATTTGCTGTTACGGCGGACGACGTCACAGTCCCCACCGAGGAAAACAGATTCAGCGTATGGGCTGAAGATACCGAGTTCGATCCCGAGAAAGATCAGTACGTTGATATTTACGTCAACGTATCCAACAACACAGACGGTTTCGAATACCTCAAATGGTTTACGATCTATCCGGAGTGCCTGACGCTCTACAGAACGACGGCAACGGGTATCGCAACATCTTCCGACCTCACGCCCGGTATCGAGCGCGACAAGGCTGACGGCATCTTCGCAAGATCGCTCATGCTGCTCCGCGGATACGACGTAGGTCAGGGCGACGAGTTCGACACACCCGAACAGATAGCGACGTTCGAAGCTCGCGAGAAAGAACTTCTCGAAGGCAAGAAGTGGACGTCTCCTCTCTTCGACTGCGAGAGATTTGAATATGACGAAGAGCTCGACGAAGAGATCCCTGTAGACACGTTCGACAACGGCAGAATCTGCAGATTCAGATTCACGTACGACGCTTCCAAGAACCCGACCGGTGAAGATCTTCACATCGAACTTTGGGAAGACTATGAAGGCGCTCTTCACAGCCCGAACCCGAAGAAAGCCGAGTGGGCTGACGAATGGGCATACTACGATGCAGACAACTACGGATGCACCGTAAAGATCAAGAAGCCGGAACCGCCGGCAGGCGACCCCACGTTCACTCTCAACGAAGTAACGATCAACCAGGGTGATCCCACAGCTACGTTCAACGTAGACGTTTCCGGTAACCCCGGCATCTTCGGAACACAGATCTGCGTCGTATACGACGATGATATGGCTTACGAGAACTTCGAAAACGGCGAGGTATTCGCTTCTTCCGCTCTTCCCGTATCTCCCATCAACACACCTTCGATGCGCGACCAGAAACCTCAGGATATGTTCAAGAAGATCGCGTTCGCGGGACTTGAGGCTGCATTTGAGGCTGCAGGCGTTTCTTACGAAGGCAAGCTGATGACGATCGCTCAGTACGAGAACAGCACGTTCGACAACGTTACGAACAACGGTAAGCTCTTCTCGCTGACGCTCGACACGTCCGCTCTTGCTGCCGGCGAATACGATATCAGCATCGTATATCAGCCCGACAACACGATCGACAACGAATACAACAACGTACCGTTCAAGGTCGTTCAGGGCAAACTCACGGTCGTAGGCGCAACTTGCGATCATACGAACACAACGACCGAGCATCAGGATGCTACCTGCACGGAAGACGGCTTCACGAGAGTAACGTGCAACGACTGCGGTACAGTCCTCACGGACGAGGTCATCCCGGCTCTCGGACACGACTACGAAGCGACAGTAACTCCTCCTACATGCACAGAGGCAGGATACACGACATACACATGCTCCAGATGCGGCGACACGTACACTGCTGATCCCGTTGACGCTCTCGGACACACACCCGCAGCTGCAGTTCAGGAGAACGTAGTTCCCGCTAAGTGCGAGGCTGACGGCTCTTACGACGAAGTAGTTTACTGCACCGTCTGCGGAACAGAGCTTTCAAGAGAGACAAAGACCGAGCCCGCAACAGGACACGATTGGGAACAGACTATAGTAACGGGCAACTGCGGCGAGATCGGCACGATCCACTACGTCTGCAAGAACGACGCTTCTCATACGAAGACCGAGGAAGGCGCTCTCATCGAGCACAACTGGGTCGAAACAGCAAGAACAGAAGCAACTTGCGAAGTTGACGGTTCCGTTTCCTACAAGTGCTCCAGATGCGGCGATACGAAGACGGACGTTCTTCCCGCAACGGGACATGACTATGAAGCAACCGTAACTCCTCCGACATGCACAGAGGCAGGTTACACGACGTACGTCTGCAAGAACGACGCTTCTCACACATATACGGAAGCCGGCGAACCCGCTCTCGGACACGACTACAAAGCAGTAGTTACGGCGCCCACCTGCACGGAAGCAGGCTACACGACTTACACATGCTCCAGATGCGACGACACTTACACGGCTGATCCCGTCGAAGCTCTCGGACACAAGGCAGGCGCTCCCGTTCAGGAGAACGTAGTTCCCGCTAAGTGCGAGGCTGACGGCTCTTATGACGAAGTAGTTTACTGCGAGCGCTGCGGAGCAGAGCTCTCCAGAGAGACAAAGACGATCCCCGCAACAGGACACGACTACGAGGCTGCTGCTGTCGTAGCTCCGACTTGCACAGAGGCAGGCTACACGACGTACGTTTGCAAGAACGACGCTTCTCACACGTACACCGCTGATGAAGTTCCCGCTCTCGGCCACGACTACGTAGCAGTAGTAACTGAGCCCACCTGCACGGAAGACGGCTACACGACTTACACGTGCTCCAGATGCGGCGACACGTACACGGACGACGTAGTTGAAAAACTCGGCCACGACTGGGACGAAGGCGTTGAAACTCCCGCAACCTGCGAGACTGACGGCGGCATGCTCTTCACGTGTAAGAGATGCGGCGAGACGAAACTCGAAGACGTTATCCCCGCTCTCGGCCACGACTGGGACGACGGCGTTGTAACGAAGGAAGCTACGGCTGAAGAAGAAGGCGAGATCACCTACACGTGCAAGAGAGATCCTTCTCACACGAAGACTGAGCCTATTCCGAAGCTCGAGCCTGTCACACCGGATCCCGGCAAACCCGAGCCTACACCTACACCTACACCCGCACCGAAACCCGATCCCAATAAGGGCGGCGCAAAGCAGACCGGCGACAATATCACAACTCTGGTATTCATCGCTATGATCGCTGCAGTTTCCGGCGCAGCGGTAATCGTTGCAAAGAAGAAACTCTTTAATAAATAATAAAGAAGAGTAAATAAAAACAGGGCTGACGCTTATGCGTCAGCCCTGATTTTTTGTTTTATCGGATCAGTTTTCCGCGGATGCGTCGCCGATATCGATCAGCGCAGAAGCGCCGCCCGTGACCTTCGGGAGAACTCCGTCCCACTTTTCGAGCTTCTTGTACTCGATGACGTTGTCTGTGAGCGATTCGCTGATAGTGCGGTTTGCGTCTGCTTCCGCTTCGGCTTTGATGCGGATCGTCTCTGCTTCCGCCTCGGCGTTAGTGATAGCCGTCTGCTTTTCCGTCTCCGCCTTGAGGAGCTTCTGCTGAGCTACCTGCTTTTCTTCGATCGCGTTGATGAACGCTTCGGAGAAGTCGAAGTTGATGATGTTGACGTCGGTGACGTAGAGTCCGATGTCGTTGAGCTTTTCGTTCAGCCCGTTGACGAGTCCGTCGGAGATCAGAGCTCTGTTCGTTACGCTCTGCTCTGCGGTGTACTGGGCGGTGATCGCCTTGAGCACCTCGTTCACGGCGGGGGTCACGAGCACCGCCTCGTAGTCCGCGCCTATGTTCTTATAGATACTGTAGGACTTCGAGGTGTCGACTCTGTAGTTGATCGCGAGGGTCGTCATTACGCTCTGAAGGTCCTTCGAGAACGCTTCCGTCTGCACCTCGAGCTTGACGATCCTGTTGTCGATCTCGACGCACTGCTGAACGAACGGGATCTTGAAGTGCATACCCTCCTGAAGCACGGTGTCGTTTACCTTACCGAAGGTGACGATGACTCCCGTGTGGCCCGCGGACACGACTGTAAAACTGTTCGCGAGAACGATTATCACGAGTATCGCGATAACCACGGGCAGAATGATCTTTTTTCCGAGTTTTTGTTTCATTTTATTTGCCTCCGTATTTATTGACAATACCATTGTAACAGACGGCGCCTCCCGTGTCAAGGATACGTTCGTCTGAAATATAAACGCCGCTCGTTTCGTTTTATCGCGCAGGACGCGTTTCTTTCTTCGCAACGTATTGATTTGAAACTCCGTTTGTGATAAAATAAATATATATAAACTGCGAGGTGCGAATTATGGAACTGCTTGAAAAAAGGATCAGAGAAGACGGTACGTTTCTCGGGAACGATATATTAAAGGTAGACAATTTTCTCAATCACATGATAGACGTTGAGCTGATCGACGAGATGGGAAAGGAGTGGGCTCGTCTTTTCAAGGGCGAAAAGATCAACAAGATCCTCACGATCGAGGCGTCCGGTATCGGTATCGCCTGCATCGCCGCGCGCCACTTCGGTAACGTGCCGGTGCTTTTCGCGAAAAAATCTAAATCCTCCAACATCGGAAGCGATTTCTACACGGCTAAGGCGTACTCGTTCACCCACGGCAACGTGAACGATATCGTCGTGTCGAAGAAGTATCTCGGCAAGGACGACAGCGTTCTCATCATCGACGATTTTCTCGCAAACGGCGAGGCTCTCCTCGCGCTGACGTCGATCTGCAACGCGGCGGGCGCGAGAGTCGCGGGAGTCGGTATCGCGATAGAGAAGCACTACCAGGGCGGCGGCGACAAGATCAGAGCCATGGGTATCAGAGTCGAGTCCCTCGCTAAGATCAAGAGTATGTCGGACGGCGACGTGGAGTTTATGTGATCAGTAAGGCTTCGCGAAGACGAGCCCGTCAAGGATCAGAGTGACGTCGTATCCTCTCGCGGCGGGGTCACCCTCCCCGAAGCAGAAGACGGCGCCGCACGTCGGGTCGATCCCGTAGTCGCGGACGAGCTTTGCGAGGACGACGTACTCCTCGAGCATATCGTACGGCACGACGCCGGAGCTCGGTACGAGCGCGGGGCGCGGACACGACAGTGCGCCTTCGACGTCGGACGGAAGAGCGGGGTCGCCGATCCTGTTGTAGATCATCGCGGTGACGGCGGCTTTGACGAGAAAGTTTTTCCCGTCCGCGTATTCTCTCACCGCCTTTGCCGTGAGAACTACGTCGTCGTCGGACAGAGCGAGGTCTTTATAGCAGGCGGCGGAGTTTTGCGCCGCGGCGAATACGGTCAGTATAATTATAATCAGTGAGATCGTTCTTTTCATATTCTTATTCTTTGCGGAATTGACGGAACGATCAGAAAAAAACATTGAAAAGATTCATATTATTTCTTTTTGAAACGATCTCATTTGGGGGATAACGTGAACGAAAAAGAATTCAGAGCGCAGATAAAGAGCGGTCTTTCCGGCGGATATCTGATCTACGGGGAAGAGGAATATCTGAAGGATCGCCTCGTGCCGCTCGCCGTAAAATCGGTCGTCGGAGACGACGACTTTTCCAAGGTCAATTTAATAGAAAACGACGAGAATTCGTACGATCCGTCATTCCTCGAGGACGCGCTCTCCGCCTCCCCGATGATGGCGGAGAAGTGCTGCGCCGTGTTCAGGGTGCGCTTTTCGGAGCTCGGCGAGGGCGAGCGCGAGAACGTTTACGCCTCGCTCGATATCCTGAAGCACTCGCCTCCGGTGGTGCTCCTCTTCGTCATACCCTCAGGGTACTTTGACGAGGGGAATCTGAAGCGCGGAAAGCCCTCCGCGGAATACCGCGAGCTGACCCGCTATCTGACTCCGGTGGAAGTGCCGTATCAGGCTCCCGCCGTTCTCGGAAAGTGGGCGGAGAAGCACTTCGCCTCGGACGGACTGTCGGTCGCGCCGAACGCGCTCTCCTACCTTATCGATACGTCGGGACCGGATATGTACTCTCTCTCGGGCGAGATCGAGAAGATATCGTGCTATGCGCGCGCGAAAGGTATGACCGAGGTCGACCGGAACACGGTCGCCGCGATCTGCTCCGAGAACGGGGAACTCGACGCTTTCGCACTCTCGAACGCCGTCGTTTCCGGCAACAGAGAAGGCGCTCTCGCCGCGATAAGGGAGTGCCGCGAGAAGAAGATGAGCCCCGTCTCCGTCATCGCAAGAATGACGTCGGAATTCAACAACATGATGTTCGTCTCCGCGTATATGAAAAACGGGATGCTGAAGGGCGAGATCTCGAAGAAGCTCGGGATACACGAATTCAGAGTCGGAAAGTATATGGAGGCGGTGAGGGACGTCGAAACGGCGGCGGTCAGGACGGTCATCGAGAGATGCGTTGAGGTCGACACGGCTCTGAAGAGCTCGTCCGGAGGATTCGATCTTCTCGAACGCTTCGTCTGCACGATCCCCGCGAAAAAGAGATTCTGAGGTCAATATGAAAGAAAAGCTGATAATACCGATCCCGGTCGTCGTCGAGGGAAAGTACGACAAGATCAAGCTGTCCGCCGTTATCGAGGCGAACGTGATCACGACGGACGGTTTCGGTATTTTTAAAAAGAGCGAAAAGATCGCGCTGATAAAGAGGCTCTCGGAGCGCGGCGTGATACTCCTTTGCGACAGCGACGGCGCGGGCGGCGTTATAAGACGCTGCGTGATGAACGCCGTGCCGAAGGACAAAATATACAACCTTTACATACCGAAGATCGAGGGCAAGGAGCGGCGCAAGAAGGCGCCGTCGAAGGAAGGAACGCTCGGAGTCGAGGGCATGGACGAAGGACTTCTTTACGAAATGTTCTCGTCCCTCGCCGAAAGGCTCGGCATAGACGTGTCGAGCGGAACGATGGGTGACGCGGCGAAGGGCGAGCCGATCGTAAAAGCCGACCTCTACGAGTACGGATACACCGGAAAAGAGGGCTCGGCAGAGCGGCGGGACGCGCTCTGCGCGGAGTACGGACTGCCATGCGGCATGACCCCGACCGCGCTTCTCGGCGCGCTGAACATACTGACCGACCGCGAAGGATATATGGAAACGGCGAAGAGACTGGAGGAGAGGAGATAATGGCGGGAAAATTTTTGCCTGTTACCCCGGAAGAGGTAAGAGAGCTCGGTTGCGACGTCCCCGATTTCGTATACGTCTTCGGCGACGCGTACGTCGATCACCCGTCCTTCGGGCCGGCGATAATATCGAGAGTCCTCGAGGACGCGGGATTCGTCGTCGCCATGCTCCCTCAGCCCGACTACAGGTCGTGCGAGGAGTTCAAGAAGTTCGGCCGTCCCCGCCTCGGTTTTCTCGTATCCGCGGGGAACATCGACTCGATGGTCGCCCACTATACGGTATCTAAAAAGAAGAGAAACAACGATTACTACAGCGCGGGAGGCAAAGCGGGACGCCGCCCCGACCGCGCGGTCATCGTATACTGCAACAGGATAAGGGAGGCGTACGGCGATATCCCGATCGTCATCGGCGGTCTCGAGGCGTCGCTCAGACGATTCGCTCACTACGACTACTGGGACAACAAGGTGCGCCGGAGCGTTCTCGTCGACAGCCGCGCCGACATTCTCGAGTACGGCATGGGAGAGGCGACGACGCTGAGAGTCGCGCGTCTCCTCGACAAGGGAGTTCCGGTCAAAAAGATACACGACGTCAGAGGGACGGTCTATCTGACGACCCCGGGAGACAAACTGCACTACCCGCCCGCCGAGGGATACAACGACGACGGAACGCCGAAGGGATACGACTACGATACGCTGAAAACTGACAAGAGGACGTACGCCGCGGCGTTTGCGACACAGTACCGCAACAACGACGCGATAAGCGGCAAGGCTATAGTCGAGTACTACGACGGAAAGATGCTCGTTCAGAATCCGCCGATGGCGCCGCTTGAGACGGCGGAGCTCGACCGCGTCTACGCGCTCCCCTACGCGAGAGACTATCACCCGATGTACGAGGCGGACGGCGGAGTCCCCGCGATATCGGAGGTCAAATTCTCGATTACGCACAACCGCGGGTGCTTCGGCGAGTGCAACTTCTGCGCGCTGACGTTCCATCAGGGAAGGAGCGTACGCTCGAGAAGTATCGAATCTGTCGTCGAAGAGGCGAAGCTGATTTCCAAACTTCCCGATTTCAAGGGATACATACACGACGTGGGCGGGCCTACGGCGAACTTCAGACATCCCGCGTGCAAAAAGCAGCTCACGAAGGGAGTCTGCACGAACAGACGGTGTCTGACCCCGAAGCCGTGTCCGAATCTCGACGCTGATCACTCGGAATACGTGGAGCTCCTCGACAGAGTTCAGGCGATACCGGGGGTGAAGAAGGTGTTCATAAGGTCGGGCATCAGATACGACTATATGCTCGCGGATAAGGATGAGACGTTTTTCAGAAAGCTCGTCACGGAGCACACGAGCGGACAGCTCAAGGTCGCGCCGGAGCACTGCACGTCGCACGTACTCTCGTGCATGGGCAAGCCCGATATTTCTGTCTACGACAGATTCAGAAAGAGATTTTTTGAAATATCGAAGGAAGCCGGACTCGAACAGTTCCTCGTCCCGTACCTCATGTCGAGCCACCCGGGAAGCCGCCTCAGGGACGCGGTGGAGCTCGCGGTGTACATGAAGAAGATCGGGCTGAATCCCGAGCAGGTGCAGGACTTCTATCCGACACCGGGCACCGCGTCGACCGTCATGTACTACACGGGCATCGACCCGCTCACGGGAAAGGACGTGTACTGCGTCACGGACTACCACGAGAAGCAGCTCCAGAGGGCGCTTCTTCAGTACTACCGCCGCGAAAACGCGCCGCTCGTGCGCGAGGCGCTTATAAAGTGCGGCAGGGAGGATCTGATCGGTTACGGCAAGGACTGCCTCGTTCGCCCCGAAAAAGACGAGAGGCGGAGTGCGGGAGGAGACGGCAGAGATGCAAGACCCGCGCGAGGCGCATCCTCTGGCGCGAAGCGCCCGAAGGGTTGGGCTGAGCCGAAGCGGAAAAAGAGAACGGACGCAAAAGGTAAAAAGGGGATACCCGCGCACAGGGTGATCAAAGATTCGGATCTCAAGGATCCGCACAAATATTCGAGAAAAAAGAAAACCAAATAAAGAAGGCGCGGACAAAACGTCCGCGCCTTTTGCGTCGCGTGAATAAACCGGAGAACGGCGGAGTATAATAATATCGGGACGGCGCGGAGCGCATCCGTCACGGGATGGATGATTGTTGCGTTATTTTTCCGCGCCGTAACGTCACAAAACGGCTTTTCAAATGTTAAGATGCTATATCCACGGGCTTTTCGCGCTCTGACCACGCCGGGGAGCGCGACCCTCGGCGCGGCGTCTCAGACCTTTGAAGAGCCGTTTTTTGTTAGATAAACGGTGTCGCGGAAAAAGTCGAACGTCGGAAAATGCGGGCGGGAAATTGTATATTTTACTGTCAAGAGCTTTTTTAAAAAAATAAAAATTCTACATTCATACAGATGCCTTTTGACTCTACCGACGGGAGAATTCAGCGTTTTCTACAGTTAGAAGCGTGCCTATTTTGAAAATTTGTCCCGCACTCATCGGAGTTTTCTACATTTTGAACAGGGTTTTCTACAGGCTGAAGAAAGTTTTGACAAGCCTCTTTCGCCACGCATGCCGAAAATTCATTTTTGCCTCTTTTGTGCGATATCACCAAAATAGTTCCGACTTCAAACTATAATGGCAATTAATGGGATGAATACGGTTTTGAATATAATGCAATTGCATAAAACTGTTTCCGCGGCAAAACTGTTATGCAGGTGTAAAAAAATCTCCCGTTCTGAAGATCAAACGGGAGACTCTTGTCATATTGTTGCGCAGTTCCGTCACGGAATGACCGCGAGAAAGTCCTCTTTTGAGAATCCGCGGTGTATTCTGAGGCGCGGAAGCGACAGGAGGGGATATCCTGCGGTCGAGGTCTTGCTCTCGGTGGTGTAGGCGAAGTCGTAGTAGTTTGCCGCAACGGTCGTCACGAGCTCGTTGTAAGCGCCCGCCGGGTAACACAGAGCGCGCACTTTTCTGCCGGTGATCGATTCGATGGCGGCGTTCGACGTTTCAAATTCCGTTCGGAGCGCTTCCTCCGAACGCGTCGTGAGGTCGGGGTGAGTCGCGGTGTGCGACTGGATGCTCACCAGTCCGCTCGCCGCCATTTCCTTCAGCATATCCTCCGTCATATATTCGGGACAGCCTACGTAGTTCGATATCATGAAGACCGTGATCTTCACGTTGAATTCCTTGATGATCGGGAAAACTTCCGTGTAGTTGTCGACGTAGCCGTCGTCGAAGCTCATTATGACCGTCTTGCGGTCGTAGGAGCCGTACTCGTCGGCGAAGATGAACGTGTATCCCTTCTCGAGAAGCGCTTCTATGTGTCCTCTCAGCTCGGACGGTCTGACGAAGAGGTCCTCCAGCGCGCTGTAAGGCTCGTCGAGAACGAGGTGATACATCAGCGCGAGGGGAGCGACGTCGCCTTCGGGAAGCGGCGCGTCAGCGTTTGCCGCGGGAGCCGACGGAGAACTGTCCGCGCTCTCGGGAACGCTCTCGGGAACGCTCTCGGGAACGCTCTCGGGAACGCTCTCGCCCTCCGTGGCGGGAGAGGTTTCGGGCGCCTTTTCCGTATCCGTGATCGGAGTCCATTCGACGTTTCCCCCGGTAGACGCCGGAGCGTCCTCGGTCTTTGCGCAGGAGAAGAGGAAGAGCGCGAGGACGGAGGCGAGTATCAGAGAGATCGATCGTATTGTCGTTCGGGTCATCGTATTCTCCCGCTCTTACAGACCGAGCTGCTTTGCGAGAACGTCCTTCGCCGATCCGAGCGCCTCGGCAATCTTCGACGCGTCGCGTCCGCCGCTCATCGCACTGTCGGGACGTCCGCCTCCGCGTCCGCCGGTGACTGCCGCGACGTCGCCCGCGATCTTGCCTGCGTGCGCGCCTGCCGCTACCGCTTCCTTGCCGCAGGAGACGATGAAGTTGAGTTTATCTCCCGATCTGATCGAGAGGACGGATACCGTGTCCGCGTACTTGTCGCGCAGTTTATCCGAGAGCTCGCGCGCAGCACCCGGCGCCATCTCGCCGAGGTCCGCCGCGATCAGCTTTACGGCGCCGACGGCGATCGCCGACGAGACGAGCTCGTCCGTCTTGCCGGAGGCGAGCTTCGAGTTTAGAGACTCGATCTCCTTCTTTCCGGCGGCGAGCTCCGCCATGACGGAGGCGGCTCTGTCCGCGATATCAGCGGGGTTGTTCGCCTTGAGCGCCTTCGCCGCGGAGGCGATGAGCGCTTCTTTGTTTTCAAGTAAGTCAAGAACGCCGAGGCTCGTGACGCCGGTGATCCTTCTGACGCCGGAGGCGACGGAGGATTCGGAGACGATCCTGAAAAGACCGATCTCGGCGGTATTCGAAACGTGTGTGCCTCCGCAAAGTTCGGTGGAGACGTCGCCCATCTTCACCATGCGGACGGTCTTGCCGTACTTTTCGCCGAAGAGCGCGATCGCGCCAGCCTTCTTGGCGGATTCGACGTCGGTCTCGACGGTCTCGACGGGGATGGAGCGAAGGATCGCGGAGTTGACCTCGTCCTCGACCGCCGCGATCTCCTCCTTCGTCATAGCGGAGAAGTGGGAGAAGTCGAAGCGGACCTCTTTCGGGTCGACGTAGGAGCCCGCCTGCTCGACGTGGGTGCCGAGCACGCGGCGAAGCGCCGCCTGTAGGAGGTGAGCCGCGCTGTGGTTCCTCTTAGTGAGGGCGCGGGATCTGCGGTCGTAAGAGACCGTCAGCGTATCGCCGACCTTTATAGTGCCGTTTATATCGCAGACTCTGTGGATGAAGACTCCGTTTTCTTTCCTGGTGTCGGAGATGAGGGCGATCTCGGCTCCGTTCGATACGACGCTGCCGCGGTCGCCAACCTGGCCTCCGCCCTCGCCGTAGCAGACCGTGCGGTCGAATACGATCGAGGCGTCGCCTTCCGTGACCTCGTCCGTCTTGCCGTTGTCGGTGATGATCGCGAGGACTTTTGCATCGACGCTCTCTTTGCCGTATCCCTCGAACTCCGTCGCGGGAAGACCCGAGATGGGGGATTCGCCCGCGCTGTCCCAGCTCGAGCCCGCGGCTCTCGCCGACCTTGCGCGCACCTTCTGTTCGTTCATCAGCTCCGCAAAGCGCGCCTCGTCCACTTCGAAGCCCTTTTCCTCGGCGATCTCTTTGGTGAGGTCGATCGGGAATCCGAACGTGTCGTAGAGCCTGAAAGCGTCGTCGCCGCCGATCTTTTTGTCGGCAGCCCCTTCCATGACTCCGTTCAGGATCGAGAGACCCTGGTCGATCGTAGCGTCGAACTTCGACTCCTCGATCGAGAATATCTTTTCGATGTAGTCGCGCTTCTCGACAAGCTCGGGGTAAGCGTTCTTGTTCTCGCCGATGACGACGTCGGCGACGTCGGTCAGGAAAGCTCCCTTGATGCCGAGGAGCCTGCCGTGGCGCGCCGCGCGTCTGACGAGACGGCGAAGGACGTAGCCGCGCCCCTCGTTGGAGGGAAGGACTCCGTCGCAGATGAGGAAGACCGCCGAGCGCGTGTGGTCGGTGATGACTCTGATGGAGACGTCCTTTTTGGCGTCTTCGTTGTATTTTACGCCGGATAGCTCGCAGACCTTGTCGAGTATCTTTCTGATCGTGTCGACCTCGAAGAGGTTGTCGACTCCCTGCATCACGCAGGCGAGTCTCTCAAGACCCATG
>CADBTH010000182.1 GCA_902797495.1 uncultured Ruminococcus sp. | reverse complement strand
CGCTTGAAGGCTTCCCCTTGAGGGGAAGCTGTCAACGAAGTTGACTGATGAGGTGTAGCTCCGAAGGAGCGTTACCCCGACAAACTGAAATTTAACGATCTGAAAAAGAAAAACGGCTTCCGCGAGGAAGCCGACATATTCAATTATTCTTGTATTTTTCCATTTCGCAGATTACTCTGAATATCTGCTCCTGTTCAGATTTGCTCTTTTCTATCAGCATTTCATAGCATTTGAGCGGAATATCGCTGTTGCCGGATCTGTCGTCCGGATCGATCAGCTCGAACAGAGACGAGATCGGTATTTCAAGGGCGGAGGCAATCTTATAAATACTGAGGACAGTAGCGTTTTTCTCTCCTCTTTCGATCTGTCCGATATACGTCGGATGACACTCTGCAAGATAAGCCAGTTTTTCCTGACTCAGCCCTGCCTTAAGTCTTTCGGCGCGTATGCGTTTACCAAGTGCGGAAACTATATCTCTCATAAGAAATCCCTCCTATGAGTATAGTCTATAAATATTATTATCTTCTATCCACAGACTATTGATATTTTTTGCAGAATAATATATACTATAAATATCAATTATCGAGAATTAAGGATTAAAGTATATGGATCCTTCTCTAACTTGTTGTTTCAGCGGGCACAGAGACGTATCGGATGAAGATACAGGAAAGCTTAAGATAATAACTAATTCTCTTATACGGAGCCTTGTTGAAAAAGGATTTAGAACTTTCAAAGTCGGAGGCGCGCTCGGCTTTGACACGATCGCCGCTCAATCGGTACTGAAAATCAGATCAGAGCTTCCTGACGTAAGACTTATCCTCATAGCTCCTTATAAAGATCAAGCCGAAAAATGGAGCTTGAAGAACAGAAAAGAATACGAAAGAATTAAGAGTTCCTGCGACTCGGTCATATATGCTTCATCTCATTACTTCAGGGGATGTATGCAAAAGAGAGACCGTGAGCTCGTCAACGGCTCCGACCTCTGCGTCTGTTATCTGAAAAAAGATAGCGGAGGAACATTCTATACAGTAAGATACGCAAAAAAACTCGGCGTAAAAATAATAAACCTCGCGCTTCAATTATCTTAAAAACAATACATCCGCGGAAGCGAGTGCTTCCGCGGATGTTTCTTTAAAAGTTTTTCGCCGAGCCTTTTTTCAAAAAGGCTCGAAAAAATTCTCACTCGGGTTTGAAGCTGTCCTTGAGGGACACTACGCGGTTGAAGGTGTTCGGATATTTCGTGTCTTTTACGAAATAGCCGGTGCGGACGAACTGGAAGTGGGTCTCGTCTGACGCGAGGAGGGATTTTTCCGCTTTGCAGCCCTTGAGGATCTTAAGGGAATCGGGATTCAGGTAGTCGTTCAGATCCTTCCCTTCCTCCATGTCGCCCATGTTCTTGAGTGTGAACATCTTGTCGTAGAGACGGACTTCGACGTCGTCGCACTCTTCGGCGGATACCCAGTGGATAGTTCCCTTGATCTTTCTGCCGTCGGCGGGCATACCGTTCTTAGTCTCGAGGTCGGCGTCGCAGTGGATGACCCCGTCCGCATCCATACCCTTGCATTTCACGACGTACGCGCCCATGAGACGGACTTCTCCGTCCGGCTTCATCCTGAAGAACTTCGGAGGCGGCAATTCCGCGAAATCGGCTCGGTCGATCCAGACCTCCTTCGTGAAAGCGACTTTGCGAGTACCGGCTTCCGGATCGCCCGGATTGTTCGGAAGCTCGAAGTATTCTTTTTCGCCTTCGGGATAGTTGTCGATAACGACCTTCACGGGGTCGAGAACTACGGCGCGTCGGGCGGCCGTGCGGTTGAGTTCCTCTCTTATACAATACTCAAGAAGTTCAACGTCGACGAGACTGTTTGTCTTCGCGACACCCGCGCGGCGGACGAACTCGAAGAGAGCCGAGGGCGTGTAGCCGCGGCGGCGCAGAGCGCAGACCGTGGGAAGACGGGGGTCGTCCCATCCGTCGAATACGCCTTCTTCAACGAGCTTTCTGAAGTATCTCTTGCTCGTGACGGTGTACGTGATATAAAGGTTTGCGAACTCTCTCTGCTTCGGGCGCGGGTTGAAACCGATGTTGTCGAGCACCCAGTCGTAGAGAGGACGGTGGTTTTCAAATTCGATGGAGCAGAGCGAGTGGGTTATCCCCTCGATCGCGTCCTGGATAGGATGCGCGTAGTCGTAGAGCGGATAGATGCACCACTTGTCGCCCGTGCGGTGGTGATGCGCCCTGAGGATGCGGTAGATCGCGGGGTCGCGCAGATTGATGTTGGGTGACGACATATCGATCTTCGCGCGAAGAGTGCGCGAGCCGTCCGGAAACTCTCCCGCTCTCATACGGCGGAAGAGATCGAGATTCTCCTCGACCGAGCGGTTTCTGTAGGGGCTCTCGCGCCCCGGCTCCGTCAGCGTTCCGCGGTACTCCTTCAGCTCCTCCGCGGTCAGGTCGCAGACGTACGCCTTGCCGTCCATGATCAGCTTCTCCGCGTACTCATAGCACTGCTCAAAGTAGTCCGAGCCGTAGAAAACGCCGCCCGTCGGCTCGGCTCCGAGCCACATCAGGTCGTTGTAGATCGAGTCGACGTACTCCGTTCCCTCTTTGGACGGGTTCGTGTCGTCATAGCGCAGGTT
>CADBTH010000181.1 GCA_902797495.1 uncultured Ruminococcus sp. | reverse complement strand
GCCCGAAAAGTGTCCGAAGTGCGGCGGTCATATGACTCAGGATCCCGACACGCTCGACACGTGGTTCTCCTCCGCTCTCTGGCCGTTCTCCACGATGGGCTGGCCGAAGGAGACGGAAGACCTCGATTATTTCTTCCCGACGAACACGCTCGTCACGGGCTACGACATCATCACGTTCTGGGTATCGAGAATGATCTTCTCGTCCCTCGAATACACGGGAAAGATCCCGTTCGACACGGTACTCATACACGGTCTCGTGCGCGACGCGCAGGGCAGAAAGATGTCGAAGTCCCTCGGAAACGGCATCGATCCTTTGGAGATCATCGACAAGTACGGCGCGGACGCGCTCCGCTTCGCTCTCGCGACGGGCAACAGCCCCGGAAACGACATGCGCTTCTCGGACGAGAAGATCGAGGCGGCGAGAAACTTCGCGAACAAGCTTTGGAACGCGGCGCGTTTCGTTATGATGAATCTCGAGATAGACGAGATAAAACTCCCCGCAAAAGAAGACCTCGCGATCGAGGACAAGTGGATACTTACCGAGTTTGAAAAGACGGCGGCGGCAGTAAACCTGAATCTCGAAAGATTTGAGCTCGGCATCGCGCTCTCGAAGGTCTACGACTTCACGTGGGATATCTTCTGCGACTGGTACATCGAGCTGTCGAAGGCTTCGGTAAACGACCGCGGCTCGAAGAGGAGCGCCGTAACGCAGAACGTTCTCGCGTGGGTGCTCGGCGAGACTCTGAAGCTCCTTCACCCGTTCATGCCCTTCATCACCGAAGAGATATGGTCGGGTCTGCCTGGTACGGACGAGAGCATCATGATACAGTCCTTCCCCGAGTACGACGAGTCGCTCGTATTTGAAGCGGAAGCTGAGTCCATGGAGCGCGTTATTGAGGCTATAACCGCGATCAGGACCCGCCGCTCCGAGATGAACGTCGCGCCCTCCAAGAAGGCGAAGGTCTTCATCGTCACGAAGTACCCAGAGGCGTTCACCGAGGCGACTTACCCCTTCTTCGAGAGGCTGGCGTCGGCGTCCGAGGTCGCGGTGGTCGACTCCTACGCGGACGACTCCTCCGTTCAGATTATCACCGACAGCGCGGCGGTCTTCATACCGATGGCGGACATCGTGGACTTCGCCGCCGAGCGCGAGAGGCTGACGAAGGAACTTTCCTCCGTTGACGGCGAGATCGCCCGCTGCGAGGGCAAGCTCGCGAACGAAAACTTCACCGCCCGCGCTCCCGAAAAGGTCGTTGCGGCCGAGCGCGAAAAGCTCGAAAAGTACCGCGCTAAACGCGCCGGTATCGAGGATGCGCTGAAGGCGATAGAGGGAAAATGAGAGAATTCACGGGGGAAACTTTTGAAAAAGTTTCCCCCGTACCCCTTTTAAAACTTTTAAAGAGGAATTATGGATATTGTATACGAACTTGAAAGGTTTGAGCCGTTGGACGATCAGGAGAGATCGGATAAAAAAATAATGCTCGGGTCGATAGAAAAGTATCCCGATATTTTCACAAGGGAGAATGAGCTGGCGCATTTCACGGCGTCGGCGTGGATCGTCAATCCCGCGCGCGACAAGATACTTATGGCTTATCATAAGATATTCGACGAGTGGGCGTGGTGCGGCGGACACGCGGACGGAGAGCGCGACCTGCTCGCCGTTGCGCGCCGCGAGGTCGAAGAGGAGACGGGAGCGAAGGACTTGAAATTGCTCTCCGACGGCATCTACGCGATTGAGACCGTTCCGGTCGACTTCCACTACCGCCGCGGCGTCTTCGTCTCAAGCCACCTTCACCTCGACGTCTGCTATCTCTTCGAGACGCCGGAAAACCAAACCTTCCGCGCGAACGAGCTCGAGAACACCGGAGTCAAATGGATCCCCATCGAGCACTCCGTCGAACAGACCAAGGAAGCCAAAATGATCCCCGTCTACACAAAACTCAACGAAAAACTGAAGCTGATAGGTCGATAATAAATTACAGTTTGTCGGGGTAACGCTCCTTCGGAGCTACACCTCATCAGTCAACTTCGTTGACAGCTTCCCCTCAAGGGGAAGCCTTCAAGCG
>CADBTH010000180.1 GCA_902797495.1 uncultured Ruminococcus sp. | reverse complement strand
GCAGCTCCCGCAGGCGGCACGCAGGTCACGGCTCCTATGCCCGGAAACATCCTCGCGGTCAACTTCCAGAACGGGCAGAACGTCAAAAAAGGAGACGTGCTCTTCATTCTTGAAGCTATGAAGATGGAAAACGAGATCATGGCTCCCTGCGACGGCACGGTCACGGTAGCGGTAGCTAAAGGCTCCTCCGTCGATACCGGCGCGCTTCTCGCGACCATAGCCTGACAGCCGGAGGTAATTCGGAATGTCAAGAAGAATTTTCGCGCTTCTTCTTTGCGCCGTGATCCTGGTAGGCTCGCTCGCAGCCTTTGCGATGAGCGCCGGAGCCGAGGACGACGGTAAGACCGAAGCGACGACGGAACAGACCGGAGTCGACACGGAGGCGAAAGAAGAGGCCTCAGATAATGAAACGAAAGACAGCGAAGCGGGTACCGAAGCCGTAACGGATACGGACGCGGCGCCCGATACCGGAAAGGCGATCTCCGACGGGACGGCGGACACGTCTGAGCCCGTTCTCACAGTCGGCGCGGCCGACAGCGGAAAAGAGGAGAGCGACTCCAAGTTCGTCAGCCTGCTCAAGCAGACCGGACTCTATACCCTTTTGGCGAAGTTTTCGGAGAACTGGAAATCCCTTCTCATGATCCTCATCGCGTGCGTTCTTCTTTACCTCGCGATAGGCAGGGGATTCGAGCCTCTCCTTCTCATACCGATCGCGTTCGGTATGCTTCTCACGAATCTTCCCGGCGCGGAGATGTTCCACGAGGCGCTCTTTGCCGGCGGACACGTTCACTGGGATATGTTCGGAGGCGGCGGTGAAGTCTCCCCCGGACTCATAGACTATCTTTACCTCGGAGTCAAGCTCGGTATCTATCCTTGCCTGATCTTCGTCGGAGTCGGAGCGATGACAGACTTCGCGCCCCTCATCGCAAATCCTAAGAGCCTGCTCCTCGGAGCGGCGGCTCAGCTCGGCATTTTCCTCGCGTTCGGCGGCGCTATCGCCCTCGGATTCGAAGACGTTCAGGCGGCTTCCATCGGCATCATCGGCGGCGCGGACGGCCCTACGGCGATCTACGTCACGTCCCGTCTCGCTCCCGAGCTTCTCGGACCGATCGCGGTCGCGGCTTACTCGTACATGGCTCTCGTTCCCGTCATCCAGCCTCCGATAATGAAGCTGCTTACGACGAGGGAAGAGCGTATGATAAAGATGACGACGCTCCGTCCCGTGTCGAAGAAGGAAAAGATCATTTTCCCGATCGCGGTAACGGCGTTCGTAGCTTTCCTCATCCCCTCCGCGGCGCCTCTGGTAGGCTCGCTCATGCTCGGCAACTTGCTTAAGGAATGCGGAGTTGCGGACCGCCTTTCCAAGACCGCTCAGAACGAGCTGATGAACATCGTCACGATATTCCTCGGTATCTCCGTCGGAGCCACCGCGACTGCGGCGACGTTCCTCTCGCTCAAGACGCTCGGCATACTCGTCATGGGAGTTCTCGCGTTCGCGTTCGGTACCGCGGGCGGCGTTCTCCTCGCAAAGCTTATGAATCTGTTCCTGCCGAAGGACAAGAAGATCAATCCGCTCATCGGTTCAGCGGGCGTTTCCGCGGTTCCCATGGCGGCTCGCGTTTCCCAGGTCGTCGGTCAGAAGGAGGATCCCTCGAACTTCCTTCTCATGCACGCAATGGGCCCGAACGTTGCCGGAGTCATCGGCTCCGCTATCGCCGCAGGCGCGCTGATCGCGCTCTTCGGCTGATCCTTCGCAAAAGGAGTTTGACATGGAAAAACTGTTTATCACCGACACTATACTAAGAGACGCTCACCAGTCGCAGGCGGCGACGAGAATGCGCCTTGAAGATATGCTCCCCGCCTGCAAGACTCTCGACAAGATCGGTTACTGGTCTCTCGAGTGCTGGGGCGGCGCGACCTTCGACTCCTGCATGAGATTCCTCGACGAGGATCCGTGGGAGAGACTGAGAAAACTGCGTGCGGAAATGCCGAACACGAAGCTTCAGATGCTCCTTCGCGGTCAGAACCTTCTCGGATACAAGCATTACGCCGACGACGTCGTCGATCTGTTCGTCAAGAAGGCGATCGAGAACGGCATCGACGTCATCAGAGTTTTCGACGCTCTGAACGACCCCCGCAACCTCGAGGCGTCTGTAAAGGCCATCAAGAAATACGGCGGCATCTGCGAGTGCGCGTTCAGCTACACTAAGAGCCCCGTTCACAACGAGGACTACTTCGTAAACCTCGCGCTGAAGTTCCAGGAGATGGGTGCGGACGTCATCTGCATCAAGGATATGGCGAACCTGCTCCTGCCGTACGAGGCGTACTCCCTCATAAAGAAGCTGAAGGACGCTCTCGCGATCCCCGTTCACCTTCACACTCACAACACGACGGGCACGGGCGACATGACGAACCTCAAGGCGGCGGAAGCCGGAG
>CADBTH010000179.1 GCA_902797495.1 uncultured Ruminococcus sp. | reverse complement strand
GTGGGCGGCAAGAGTGCTCTCCGAAACGCCGAGTATCTTCATCTTAACGTCGTTTGAATATGAGACGACTCCGCCCTCGAATATCTCCGACGAACCGGCAAGATCGGTCATAAGCTTTGCGACGAGTCCTCCGGTGCAGCTCTCGGCGCACGACAGAGTCAATCCCCGCGCTCTCAGCGCTTCCGACGCCGCGCCCGCTCTTGTTTTTTCCATATCGTCCTCCGCGCCTCGCCCGGCGCCCCATAATTTCCTATTATATATTCTACCACAAATCGCCGCCGTCTTCAATATTATTTGACAAAAAACACACGCCGCAGACCGGCAAACGGCCTGCGGCGTGTGTTTTGAAAGAAAGATATGAAAAAGTAGAACGCTTTATTTGTTTTCGCATTCTTCAAGAGACCTGTCGTCTACGGTGAAGTCCTCTTCGTAGCGCATCCTGGCGTATGTCCTGAAGAGAGTGCGGTTCGCGCCCTTCGGGAGCATCTTTTCAAGCTCCCGCGGCGTCTTCGAAGGGGTGACGTCGTGCCCGTCGGCCCTCAGCTCAAGCACTCCGCGGATATACATCATGCGCAGCCTCTCCCGGTTTGTGCGGCATTTTTTAAGGTTTGCCTTTATCCTTGAATCAAAGCGGGGTTTCTTTTCCTGACGTCCGGTTCTGAACACGAATTTCCGCTCCGTTCTCCCCTTTAAATACTTCTTTTTCTGTTCCCTCTTTTCTTCGATCTTCGTAAGGAAAGGACGGAAGATAAACTTCACGACTCTACTGAGCCGCCCTCTGCTGTTTACCATATATCTGTCCACGTAAACGCGAGTGTCGTGAAGAACTTTTGAAACAGTTATGATTATCGAAAAAAGGATGACCGGTATCCAGTCTCCGTCATATTTTTCGACGAATTTCAGCCACACGAGCAGGAAGACCTCGGCTGCGATAAAAACAGCGTCGATTACGATGCGTAAGATCCTGGCGCGGCGGTCTTTTTTATTCACAGGCTAACCACCTCCACCGCGTTTCTCATCTTCAGCATACCGACAGCGGCGTCAAGCGAGTCGGTCGTACACGGGCTGACCACAAAGACCTCTGCCATCGACACGTCGCTTTTCATACCCGCTTCTATGAGAGATACGAACGACGACGCGTGATCGACCCGAAGGGATGCGAGCGAGCGCAAAATATCCGCTGCGTGCTGATATCCTCCTGAAATGGGAAAGGCTATTTTGTTATCCCCGTTGTATGCGCGGCAGTTTGCGGCAAATCCTACCCTGTGTCCGTTTTCGGTAGCTTCGGCGACAAGTCCCGCGCAGACGGATATCGCGCGTTCCATCGTCTTTTCGTACCTGTCGGTCTTCGCATACTCTCCGGTGTGCTGAAAATTCAGATATATCATGATGATCCTGTCGGAATTGTGCTCGAACCGGTTTATTTTGATACAGCTATTTCCCTGATACGCGCTCTTGGCAGTCGCCTTGAAATTTATGGTGTTGAAAGGATCGCCGAATGCATAATCCCTGATCCCGACGACGGAAAACGGATCCGTCACATACTTGTTTTTCGAAGGGTCCGTTCCGTGAATGAAATTCAGGGAATTCATAGAATAGGCGTACGGATGAGCCGCGGGGTAAACGTATACTTCCGAATCAACGTTAAAAGATCTTGAGTATTCAAGAGTGTCCTTTTTCTGAAGGACCGCCGCGCTCTCCATTCTGTATAAGCCGCGGTGGAGGCACTTTACGCTGTACCGCCTTGTCAGCTTCATAAACGGAAGCAGATGAAAGCGGCTTACCACGAGCTGCATCCCTTCCGACTTCGAGTGCCCTTCTATCAGAAGCTTTCCGTCTATATAGGACGCTATATCGAGAAAGAAGAACGGAATGAACGTCGGGTTGTATATAGTCTCGATGATCTCGATCTCGTCCCCTTCGGAGACGTCGTGCTCCGAAAACTCTCTCGAATACTTCAGTTTTCCGATCATACTCATTTTTATTTTATGAGCGAGAGCGAAGACGCCGATGATCAGCACCGCCGCGGGCAGGAGCGCGACAAAGAATACTACAACGTTGCCGAGAGTCGGCATTTCCGAAATCAAAACGTCTCTCACCCCTCTTCACCGAAAATCACGCTCATATTCACAGCTTGTACTTTTCATAGTCCTCGGTAGGAACGCGCACACTGCCGATTATTTCGCGTATGATATTCTCCGCGGCTCCCGGCTTCACATTGACCGACATTTTGAGCATCAGTCTGTGAGCGAGCACCGGAACTGCAAGCGCCTTTATGTCGTCGGGGATAACGTGATCTCTCCCCTCGAGCGCCGCCTTTCCTTTCGCCGCCTTCATAAGAGCTATAGCCGCTCTTGTCGTAGCGCCGAGAGCTACTCCCTCTTTGCCGCGGGTCGCCGAGACAATATCAGAAATATATCCCATAAGGTCGCGGTGAACGTATACTTTGCCCACCTCGCACGCCGCCGAGAGTATCTCTTCCTTCGTACAGACCGGCTCAAGAGAGTCGAGCGGATCTTCCTTGTCAAATCTCTCAAGGATCTCAACGCTCTCCTCGCGCGACGGATACTTCATTTTGATCTTCATTAGAAATCTGTCTATCTGCGCTTCCGGGAGCGGGAAAACACCCATATTTTCAATAGGGTTTTGCGTAGCTATCACCATAAGAGGGGACGGGAGAATGTGAGTTTCACCTTCTATCGTCACCTGGCTCTCCTGCATGCACTCGAGAAGGCCAGACTGGGTCTTCGGTGTCGCCCGGTTCAACTCGTCCGCAAGCAGGATATTCGTAAAAACAGGACCGGGCACAAACTCAAACTCAGCGCGTTTGACATTAAAATATTTGATCCCCGTGATGTCGGACGGCAGAAGGTCGGGCGTAAACTGTACGCGCTTGAAATCGCATCCGATCGAGCGGGCAAAAGTCTTTGCAAGCTTCGTTTTTCCCGATCCCGGGACGTCTTCTATGAGAACGTGTCCGCCGGTGAGAAGCGCGATAAGAAGGCAGTCCGTCGCCTCCTCGCGTCCTATCATAACGCGGCCGACGTTTTCTCTGACCGCATTTATCATTTCTTTTGTATTCATCTCAAATCCTCACGGCTCTTTTTATATATATCATTATATCAGGCTTTACTGCTTTTGTAAATAAACCGTCGGGATATCCCGACTTAAATCAGGCGTTAATTATTACATTAAAAATATCCCTCTGCCGGGGTCCGGCAGAGGGAATTTGAGTATTGCGAATAATTATTTCTTCGCTTTGATAGCCGCCTGAGCTGCTGCGAGGCGAGCGATCGGTACTCTGAAGGGTGAGCAGGAAACGTAGTCGAGGCCGATCTCGTTGCAGAATTCAACGCTCGACGGGTCGCCGCCGTGTTCGCCGCAGATACCGATGTGGAGGTTCGGGTTAGCTTCCTTGCCGAGGCTGATCGCCATCTTCATGAGC
>CADBTH010000178.1 GCA_902797495.1 uncultured Ruminococcus sp. | reverse complement strand
CGAGTCCCCGATCCTCAACGACTGCGACGAGGGTATCAGATATTGTAAGGAAGTCGACAGCCCCGCCTGCAAGCTTCTTCTCGACACGTTCCACATGAACATCGAAGAAGACGACATGGCGGGCGCGATCCGCAAGGCGGGCGCTCTTCTCGGCCACGTTCACGTTGGAGAAGCGAACCGCAAGCTCCCCGGCATGGGACGTCTTCCCTGGGCTGAGATGGGCAAGGCGCTTCGCGATATCGGCTTCGACGGCTGCGTAGTTATGGAGCCGTTCATGACGACGGGCGGCGCGGTAGCGAGAGACGTAAAACTCTTCAGAGACCTCTCGGGCGGCGCTGACGAGGAGACCATGGACAAGAATATCGCCGACAGCCTCGTTTTCTTAAAGAAAAATTTTGTAGGCTGAGACAGAGGTAGAAAAATGGCTGAAATCATCACAATGGGCGAGATCATCGTCGAGATAATGAGAGCGAACGTAGACGAGCCGCTCGACAGAGCCGGCACGTTCCGCGGCCCGTTCCCCAGCGGCGCGCCCGCGATCTTTATAGACACGGTCGCGCGCCTCGGTCACGACGCCAAGATCATCGGCGGAGTCGGCGACGACGACTTCGGGAAATGCCTTCTCACAAGGCTCTCAGGCGACGGCGTTGACGTATCCGACGTCATAAAGAACGACCGCATCTCGACCGGATGCGCGTTCGTCACGTATTTTGAAGACGGATCGAGAAAATTCATCTTCCACATAGGTAACACCCCCGCGGTGCTCGCTCCCTCCCCCGCGCCGGAAAAACTCGCAGGCGCTAAATTCTTCCACATCATGGGCTGCTCCATGATGGCTGACCTCGCATTCGGGCGCAGGATCGTCGACTCGATGATCTGTGCGAACGAGCAGGGCGCGAAGGTCTCCTTCGACCCGAACATCCGCCCGGAGCTGATGAAGGACCCGGAGGCTATGGATCTCGTCGCGGCTGTCATGAAGAGAATGAACGTATACATGCCCGGAGTCGGTGAGCTTCTCCAGTTCGCCGGATGCGACAACGTCGAAGACGCGGTGAAGCACTACTTTGAGAATCCGAATCTCGAGCTGATAGTCCTCAAGGACGGCTCGCGCGGATGCCACATATACGACCGCACCGGAAAGGTCTTCTCGTTCGGAGTATACAAGGCGAAGCCCGTCGACGCGACGGGCGCCGGCGACAGCTTTGACGCGGCGTTCCTCTGCGGACTGATCGAAGGAAAGTCGATCGAGGACGCGACGAAGCTCGCGACCGCGGCGGCGACTCTGAACATCGCGGCGTTCGGCCCGATGGAGGGTAAGATCAGCCGCGAAAACTGCGAAGCGATCATCGCGGAGAACAACATCCAGTAAACGAAAACCTAATATTAAGC
Organism: uncultured Ruminococcus sp.; assembly: GCA_902797495.1. GTDB lineage: Bacteria > Bacillota > Clostridia > Oscillospirales > CAG-272 > RUG14199. The sequence goes on along the minus strand of CADBTH010000178.1, from coordinate 681 downwards.
TCACGGAGATAATTATTAATGTACACAACAAGCAAAGAAATGATACTCAAGGCGAGAGAGGGCAGGTACGCCGTACCCGCTTTCAACGCCGAAAACATGGAGATGGTACAGGCGATCGTCGCCGCGGCGGAGGAAATGAGAAGCCCGGTCATGATCCAGACGACGCCCACGACCGTCAAATACATAACGAGAGAAATGGCGTACGCCATGGTAAAGACCGAGGCCGACCGCGCGACCGTTCCCGTCGCGCTCCATCTCGACCACTGCGAACACTACGAGGACGTGGTCGCAGCTATGGAGGTCGGTTACTCCTCCGTCATGATCGACGCGTCGAAGATACCCTACGAGGAGAACGTCGCGGTAACGGCTAAAGTCGTCGAGGCGGCAAAAGCCTTCGGCGCGACAGTCGAAGCGGAACTCGGCACCGTGGGCGGCAAGGAGGACGGTCACTCTGCTGACGTCATCTACACCGATCCCGATCAGGCGCTCGATTTCGCTACCCGCACGGGCGTCGACATTTTCGCCGTCGCAATCGGCACGGCTCACGGCTTCTACAAGGGCGAGCCGAAGCTCAACTTCGAGCTCCTCGCAAAACTTCGCGAGATGATCGCGGTGCCGCTCGTTCTCCACGGCGGCTCGGGCGTGCCGGACGAGATGATCCGCCGCACGATCGAACTCGGT
>CADBTH010000177.1 GCA_902797495.1 uncultured Ruminococcus sp. | reverse complement strand
GCTTTTCGATCTTTCCTTTTCGCATTATCCTGTTGACCTGACCGAAGATCTGCTCTTTGACGATCGGTCCCTCGATCGCCGTCTGCGCGTCCCCGACGAAGTAGTATTCGCCTTTCTTCACTTTGCATACGCGGTGCATGACGATCTGTCCGTCGAGCCGTTCGAAGAAAGCGATATCCCCTCGCCTCAGAGGAAACGACGGCTTTGAGATCATGACCGTGTCGCGAGACGGAACTATGTACGGGGTCATGCTCGAGCCGCTGACGGTCAGAGGCACGGTCAGTCCTTCGGATATCAGCGGGATGACTTTCAGCTTGAAATAGTCGCTTGTGAAAACGACGTTCTTTTCCTTCATTCTATCACCCCGTATTTCTTCAGCATTCCGACTCTGCGGCGGCCGATCTCAACTGTCTCGGACGCGCTGAAGTTTTCGCTCTTTGAGAAAATGCGTGACAATATCCTTGCGCACCAGCCCGCGGGGAGAAGAATTTTGTGCTTTGCGACGAAACGGTATCTTTCCTTCATCACGCTGTAGGGAGGGAAGACCGCCGAGAGGGCGGACGACTTCTTTCCTTCTCCTGCCGAGGCGATCGTCATGAGGGAGCTGTGTATCCTCTCCGGGGTACTGTTGCCGTACGCGCCGCCGGAGATGATATCCTCAAGAAGGTCGTCCGTATCCATCGGCTCTCTCTCACACGCGGCGAAACCGAGATCTGCTCTGTCGCATCCGAAGTGCTTTTCGGTTATATCGAGAAGCGCTTTGAAGAAACCCGAGGCCTTTACTTTTTCGAGGGATGATACGATATATTCTGCATCTGTAGAATTTATATTGGCTTTTGCATACACGATGAAGTCCGAGACCTGCCTCAGCCCGAACCCGCAGTAAACGAAGTGCTTAAAACTGTGCAGTATCAGGTAAAGAAGGGAATCCGTCGGAGAGAGAGCCGGTATTTTGCAGTTGTCGATAACAGTCTCTTCGCTTCTGTCGAGCGCGCCGTCGAACAACGCCGCCATGTTTTCGTTGAATGCGTTCGTGTGCGGGAAAAGACTGTTGTGGAGTTCGATCAGAAGCCCGCTTCCGGCGTCCGAGAAAGCTCTGACGTTGGTCTCTTCGTCCGGTTTTTTGCGTTCTTCAAATCCCGACGAGAGGAGATGGTCCGCCGCTCTGCCGAAGTCCGATGCACAGACGAGCACGTCTTCGTCCGACGATATCCTGAGATCGGGCTCGGGATAAAGCGCGCGAAGGGTGATGCCTTTTACGACGGCGAATTTTATCCCTTTCGCATTGAACTCCGACGACAAATCGAGTATCGCGCGGCTCTTCGAGACCTGCTGAGTCATCTGCATCAGCGCGCTTCGCTTCAGCCCCGCTATGTACTCTTCAGGAACTGAATCTTTGCAATGCTTAGTCAGCACGGAATATAATATGGGTGTGAGCTTGTGGGCGTGAGCAAGAGAGGAAAGCGCGGCGTAGTCGACGCCGTCCGGTATCGTCGGCGCGGCGCCGGATACGTGTGACGACAGTACGCAAATCAAGAATCTTTCGGTTTCGGTCACGGTCTCTCCTCCTTCCTGCTTTTATCAATAGTATATCACAGAATGAAAATAAATCAAGAAAAATGAATAATATTTTGGCGCGGCGGAAACAATAGTGTATCTTACTTGCGAGGTGACGCGTTTTGAAAAACAGTTCCAAAGGAATAAAATACGTCGTACTTACCGGCGCGCTGATCGTTCTTTCGTTCGTCGTTCTTTCTTTTCTTCCCGTGAACGGGGAAGAGAAAATATACGACAATATGATAAGGCTCCACGTTATCGCAAACTCCGACAGCGACGAGGATCAGGCGCTGAAACTGCTCGTCAGGGACGCGGTGCTCGACACGGTCTCAAAGCTGCCGCGCGCGACAAGCTTTTCGGAGGCTGAGACGGGGATAAGAACTCACGGAGACGAGATACTGAGCGCCGCGGAGAAGGTCGTTTCGGAAAACGGGTCGGACGACGGCGTAAAAGTTTATTTCGATACCGAAAAGTACCCCGTCAGATACTACGAAGGCTTTTCTCTGCCCGCAGGAGAATACACGTCGCTCAGGGTCGTCATCGGCGAGGGCAAGGGACACAACTGGTGGTGCGTTCTCTTTCCTCCGCTCTGTACTGCGTGCGGAGAAGAGGAGAGGGAGGACGAATTCATAGAAGCCGGTTTTACCTCGGAGGAGTACAGTCTGATCAAAAAGGATTCGGGGACGAAATACAAAGTGCGCTTCAGAATTCTCGAGATACTGTCCGACGTATTCGGGTTTGATTACTGATCG
>CADBTH010000176.1 GCA_902797495.1 uncultured Ruminococcus sp. | reverse complement strand
CATTATAGCGAAGCCGACGACTCCGGAAAACGTCTGTGTGAAGAAACGACTGAAGGTGAATTTCGAGTATCCGCCCGCAAGATAACCTCCGAGTATCGTAAGTATGCTCATCGTCATCATCGCGACAACGCATATTACAACGCATTTATCAATCGACTTTGCTCTTTCCTTGAACGATACGGAAAACTCTTTCAAAAAATCACCTCCTTATCCGTTGACGTCTCTTACTCTTTAGTCAGCCTTGCGTAAGTCGCCATCAGTTTCTTTACGCCGACCTTGTCAAATTCGATCTTGTACATATAATCGGCACCCATCTTTTCTTTCGATACGACCGTTCCCGCGCCGAAAGTGGAGTGTCTTACGCGGTCTCCCTCGGAAAAAAGTTCGAGAGGAGACGAGACCTGCGCCGCCTTGCTTGCGCGGGGAGCGGACTGTCGGCTCGTCCTTACCTTACTGCCTCCGTATGGCTGAGAGAACCTTTTTGCTCCGTAACCGTAAGACGTGTCGTCGGAGAATTTGTACGAAACGCGCGATGAGTGAGCGTCGCTTTTTTCGCAAAGCTCGTCCGGTATTTCGTCGACGAACCTCGACGGAGGATTGTACTGAGTCGATCCGTTCAGCATCCTCTCGTGCGTGCAGGTTATGTATAGTTTCTTCTTTGCTCTGGTTATAGCGACGTACGCGAGTCTGCGTTCTTCCTCGATCTCATCAGGCTTGAAAAGCGTCTGATATCCGGGAAATATTCCTTCTTCCATGCCCGGAAGAAATACGATCGGGAACTCAAGGCCCTTCGCGCTGTGTATAGTCATCAGGATCACGGCGTTCGCCGTCTCGTCGTATCTGTCTACGTCGGAAACGAGCGCGACGTCCTCGAGAAACTCGGAGAGGGTCGGCGTTTCCGCCCCTTCCTCATACTGCTTTGCGGTCGAGATCAGCTCGCCGATATTCTCTATGCGGTCCTTTTCCTCTTCGCCCGATTTCACGAGCATCCCCATGTATCCGCTCATGACGGATACCTTGTCGATCAGCTCGGATACGGAGAAGTCTTCGCGCGACAGATCGTCTATGAGCGCGGCGAGAGCTTTCATACTGTTAGCTGCGGACGTCGGGATAGCGCGGTAACTGTCCGCGTTTCTTAGGACGTCGAGAAGCGGGATTCCCTCCGCGTATGAGATTATCTCGGCGGATTCTATCGATTTCGCCCCGATGCCCCGCCGCGGTACGTTGATTATACGCTTGAGGTGTACGTTGTCCTTGTGATTGTTGATGACCGCAAGATACGCGAGTATATCCTTGATCTCCTGGCGGTCGAAGAAGCGCAGAGCTCCGAGCATACGGTAGGGAAGACCCGATTTCGCCATAGCCTGCTCGATGCTTCTCGACTGAACGTTAGTCCTGTATAAGACCGCAATGTCGCGGTATTCGTTTTCGCCGGAGGATACGAGCTTTTCTATCTCTTCCGAGATGAATCTCGCTTCGTCGAGCTGAGTCGGGACGCGGTAAACGGAGATCGCCTCACCGCTCTCGCCCCTCGTCCAGAGGCTCTTGTCGTGCCGCTCGCTGTTGTGGTTAATGACCGCGTTCGCGGCGTCAAGGATCGTCTTAGTGGAACGGTAATTCTCTTCGAGCTTTACGACCTTTGCGTCAGAATATATCTTGTCGAAGTTCATTATGTTCTTTATCGTCGCGCCGCGGAATTTGTATATGCTCTGGTCGTCGTCGCCGACTACCATTATGTTTCTGTATCCTCCTGCGATCAGCGTCACGAGACGGAACTGAGCGAAGTTCGTGTCCTGATACTCGTCAACGCTGACGTACCTGAATCTCTTCTGGACAGATTCGAGTATGTCGGGATTCTCGTCGAATAGCTTTACGGTCTGCATTATGATGTCGTCAAAGTCGAGAAGGCCGGATTGCTTGAGCCTTTCCTGATAAAGTGAGTATACTCTCGCTACGACTTTGAAATACGCGTCGTCTCCCGCACTCTCCGCCGACTTCTCGGGAGTCACGAGCTTATCCTTTTCGGAGCTTATCGCGTGCAGAATGCCTTTTACCGGATACTGCTTCTGATCGATCTTCAGATCCTTCATACATTCCGTGATGAGTTTTTTTGAATCGTCGGCGTCGCAGATTCCGAAGTCCTGAGGATATCCGATAACGTCTCCCCAGCGCCTCAAAAATCTCATGCATACCGAGTGGAAAGTTCCCGCCCAGACGTCTGACGCCGCATACGCGTCGTCGCCGAAAGACTTTGCAATCCTCTCTTTGATCTCGTTGGCGGCCTTGTTTGTAAAAGTGATCGCCATTACCTGATAGGGCATGGGGGAGTCCGTTTTGAATTTGAGAAGATACTCGGCAAGAGCCGTACCCGTGAGATTGTCGTAAGCGAGCTTCATCT
>CADBTH010000175.1 GCA_902797495.1 uncultured Ruminococcus sp. | reverse complement strand
GTGTCGTTTCTGACGAGACGCTCGTTGAGAAGGACGGCGTCCTCGTAGTTGTAGCCTTCCCACGTCATAAAGCCGATGAGCGCGTTCTTGCCGAGCGAGATCTCGCCGCCGCAGGTGGCGGGACCGTCCGCGAGGACCTGACCCTTTTCGACTCTCTCGCCGAAGGAAACGATCGGCTTCTGATTGACGCAGGTGCCCTGGTTGGAGCGTTTGAACTTTATGAGGTGATAAACGACCTTTTCGCCCTCGTCGGTGCGCACGGTGATCTCATCCGCCGTGACTGCCTCGACGTAGCCGTTGTGATCGGAGACTACGCAGACGCCGGAGTCGACCGCCGCCTTGTACTCCATACCGGTGCCGACTATCGGCGAATCCGTGATCATCAGCGGGACCGCCTGCTTCTGCATGTTGGAGCCCATCAGAGCACGGGAGTTGTCGTCGTTTTCAAGGAAGGGGATAGACGCCGTCGCGACGGATACGACCATTTTCGGGGAAACGTCCATGTAGTCGACGAGAGAATTGTCGATCTCGATGATCTCGGATTTCTCACGCGCCGTGACCTTGCGGTTCACAAAGCGGTTGTTCTCGTCGAGAGGCTCGTTCGCCTGCGCGATGATGTAGTTGTCCTCAACGTCGGCGGTCATATATTCGATCTCGTTCGTGACGACTCCGGTCTCGCGGTCGACCTTTCTGTACGGAGCCTCGATGAAGCCGTACTTGGAGATCTTCGCGTAGGTGGAGAGGTACGAGATAAGACCGATGTTGGGTCCTTCGGGCGTCTCTATCGGGCACATTCTGCCGTAGTGCGTGTAGTGTACGTCACGGACTTCGAACGACGCTCTGTCACGGGACAGACCGCCGGGGCCGAGAGCGGAAAGACGTCTCTTGTGCGTCAGCTCCGCGAGAGGGTTGTTCTGGTCCATGAACTGTGAGAGAGGGGAAGAACCGAAGAACTCCCTGATCGCCGTGACGACGGGACGTATGTTGATGAGGTTCTGAGGAGTGAGGTTCTCGCTGTCGGTGGTCGTCATTCTTTCCTTGACGATCTTGTCCATACGCGAGAAGCCGATCCTGACCTGATTTTGGAGAAGCTCGCCTACGCAGCGCAGACGGCGGTTTCCGAGATGGTCGATGTCGTCCGTGGTACCGATCTCGTGGGTGAGGCAGAGAAGGTAGTTGATGGACGCGAGGATGTCGGCGCGGATGATGTGCTTCGGGCAGAGCTCGCCCATGCGCAGAGCGCAGAGGCGCTTGACCTCTTCGGGGTCGTCGCCCGCTTCCTCCATGATCTCAAGGAGGACGGGGAGCTGTACCTTTTCGGACGCGCCGGTGTCGGATATGTCGTAACCGAGAACGTCCTCGGCGAATACGGCGTTGTTGGAGAAGACTTTAACTTCCGCGCCGTTCTGGTCGGCAACGTATACTTCGTTGACGCAGTTGCGTTCGATCTCGCGGCAGTCTTCTTTGGTGAGCGCCTTGCCGACCTCGATATCGAGCACTTCGCCCGTCACGGGGTTGACCGCGGGTCTTGTGAGAGCAAATCCCCTGATCCTTGCGGGAAGGGAGAGTTTCTTGTCGTATTTGAATCTTCCGACCGGTGCGAGATCGTATCTCTTCGGGTCGAAGAAAAGATTGTTCAGAAGTATCTCGGAGCTTTCGACGATCGCGGGCTCGCCCGGACGGAGCTTCTTGTAGATCTCCTTGAGAGCCTCGTCGCGCGCGGACGAGTTGTTCTCGATCGCCTGCATCTCGCATTTGTCCTTCTCGAGAGTTGCAGCGAGCATCGGCTCCGCGCCGAACATCTGCTCTATCTGATCCTTCGTCTCGAGCTGTCCCGCCTCGCCTATCGCTCTGATGAGCATCGTGATCGGGAGCTTGTGGTTCTTGTCTATGCGGACGTGGAACACGTCGGACGCGTCGGTCTCATATTCGAGCCATGCGCCGCGGTAGGGGATGACTGTCGCCGTGAAGATGTGCTTCGCGGTCTTGTCGATAGTGGAGTCGTAGTAGATACCGGGGGAACGGACGATCTGGGAGACGATTACTCTCTCCGCGCCGTTGATGACGAAAGTTCCCGTTTCGGTCATGATGGGGAAGTCGCCCATGAAGATCTCGGACTGCTTGACTTCGCCCGTTTCGCGGTTTGTGAGACGGACGTCGACGCGCAGCGGAGCGGCGTAGTTCACGTCTCTCTCCTTGCACTCTTCAACGGGGTATTTCGGCGTGCTGTCGATCGAGTATCCGATGAAGTCGATCGCGAGCTTGCCGGAGTAATCGACGATAGGCGACACGTCCTTCAGGACCTCCGCCAGACCCTTCGTTACGAACCACTCGTAGGAATCCTTCTGGATCTCGAGCAGATTCGGCATATCGATGGGCTCGTTGATCTTGGAAAAACTCATTCGTTTGTTCTTGCCGAGCATTACGGGTTTTACCATTCTGTTTACACTCCATTCCAACCGAAAACGTGACTCTCCGTCCTCGGAAAGAGGCCTCTCACCGCCTCCGCCTATTAATAGAAAAGTCATATTTACGGTATAATTTTTCTTTATTAAAGCATTTACGCGCAGTTTATAATGATACACTAATTTTCCGGATATGTCAATAGCTTCTGAAAAATTGGGCGTTTTGACGAACTGAAAAAGCGCTCAATTTACATATTGTTAATTAAATATTTACAAAAAATTTGAATGTAAATTAACTGTAAAAACTGTAATTTTTGTACAAAAAAAGAACGCATATTTGTATGTATCCTACAAACTTTTCGTTCCGAAAAACGCAGCCCGATTTGCTGATAATTCGGAAGTATATATCAAACCGCTCAGAAGCCTCGTTGCGGGACTCGGATGATCCGTCATTTTTGCAGAACAAAAAAAGACCCCCTTTCAAAAGTTTTGAAAGGGGGTTCGGGGGAAAGGCTTTTTCAAAAGCTTTCCCCCGGTTTTTTATTTTCTTTTCAATACAGCGCCGGTCGCTTCGTCCTCGTACTGCCGCGTGTAGAGGCGGTAGTAGTGGCCGCGCGCGCTCATCAGCTCGTCGTGCCGTCCGCGCTCGATGATCTTGCCGTCCTTGACTACAAGGATGATATCGGCGTTTCTGACGGTCGAGAGGCGGTGCGCTATGACGACGGACGTGCGCCCCTTGATGACCTCGTCTATCGCCGACTGAATCTTCTGCTCGGTCAGCGTGTCGACGGAGGCGGTCGCCTCGTCGAGGATGAGTATCTTCGGGTCGGCGATGATAGCCCTCGCGAAGGAGATGAGCTGCCGCTCTCCGGTCGAGAGACGTCCGCCGTCCTCCTCGACCTCGCCGTCAAGCCCGCCCTCGAGTTTTTCGATGACGCCTTCCGCCGAAACGAGCTTTATCGCGCGGTCGATCTCCTCGTCCGTCGCCTCCGGGTTGCCGTAGAGCAGATTCTCTCTCACAGTTCCCGAGAAGAGGTGCGGGGTCTGAAGAACGTAGCCGATCGCCGAGTGGAGCCAGAGCTGACTGCGCTCCCTGTAGTCGCGCCCGTCGATCAGTATCTCGCCGGACGTCGGCTCGAAGAAGCGGCATATGAGGTTTGCGATCGTCGATTTGCCCGCGCCCGTCTCGCCGACGACCGCGACGTTAGTCCCGAAGGGGATACTCAGACTGAAGTCCTTCAGCACCCATTCGTCGCCGTCCGGGTACATGAAGTCCACGTTCTTGAATTCTATGTCGCCTCGTATCGGCTCCCAGTTCTCGCGCTTCGGGTCGAACACGTCGCCGTACTTTTCGACGACCTCCGGCGAGTCCTTCACGTTCGGCTCGGTCTCGATGAGCGTCGTCAGACGTTCAATGTTGACCTGAGCGGTGATGAGCTCGGAGATCGTGTCGATGAGCCATCTGATCGGCTCCATGATGCCCTGAGCGTAGGACATGAAGATCGAGAACGTGCCGACCTCCTCCTTCGCCAGAACGCCGCCGCGCCACAGAAGGATCGCGAGCGCCATGGAGGAGGCGAAGTTCATCGTCATGGAGAAGAGACCGCGGAGCCTCGCCGATTTTACCGACGTGCGGCGCATATTCTCCGTCTCCTTGACGAAGTCGCCCTCTATCTTTTCCTCGATGACGAGGGATTTGATAGTCTTTGCTCCCGTGATGCCCTCGTTGAAGTTGCCCGTGATGCGCGAGTTGATCTCGCGCACTTTTCTGTTCACCGTGACCAGCTTCTTCTGGAAAAGGGAGAAGAGGACGACGATGACCGGGATGACAGTGCAGATCAGGGCGGCGAGCTTTGCGTTCATTATGAACATCGTCACGACCGCGCCGACGAGGTAAGAGAACTGCCACAGCCCGTCCATCAGACACCACGCCGCGACGTTGCCGATACGCTCCGCGTCGCTCATGACTCTCGCGTGGATGTAGCCCACGCTGTTCTGATTGAAGTAGGAGAAGGAGAGGGTCTGCAGGTGGCTGAACGCGTCGTTTCGCAGGTCGCGGTTTATCGAGACCTCGATCTTTATCGCGAACGAGAACGATACGTAGTTGACGACGGCGCAGATGACGACTGTCGCCATATATAGAATAATGAAGTAAGCGAGCGTGTCGAGCGTGCCTCCGCCGACGAAATGGTTCAGCGCGTAGCCGTTGAACTGAGGCATTATGATGTCTCCCGCGCTTCCGATGAGTCCGCAGACTATCATCATAAAGACGGTGGAGCGGTAGCGCTTCAGGTAGGGAACTATCTTTCCGAGCCCGAAGAAGGGAAGCGATTTTTTCTTTTCAGTCTGTACGTCTTTCGTCATGACGCCGCCTCCTCTCTGTATCCGGACTGGATCTCGTTGATCTCGGCGTAGACGCCGCCGGCTCTCTTCAGCTCGTCGTGAGTGCCTTCCTCAACGATCTCTCCGTTCTCGAGGACGATTATCTTGTCCGCCTTCGAGAGGGTCGTGATGCGGTGGGAGATTATGATGACCGTCGCCGTTCCGAAGCGGCTCTCGATCTCGCGCCGTATCTTGGCGTCAGTCTCCGTGTCGACAGCCGAGAGGGAGTCGTCGAAGATCATTATCGGGCACGACGTCGTGAAGTTGCGGGCGATCGCCGCCCTCTGCTTCTGACCTCCCGAGAGGGTGACTCCGCGCTCGCCGACGAACGTGTCGTAGCCCTTGGAGAAGGACTCCGCCGTCTCGTGCAGGTGAGCAGCCTTAGAAGCCGCGACGATCTCCTCTTCCGTGATGCCGTCCGATTTGATCGCTATGTTCTCGCCGAGAGTCCTCGAGAAGAGGAAAGGCTCCTGGAGAACTATGCCGATATTGCGGCGGAGATGCTCCGTGTCGATATCCTTCACGTCGACGCCGCCGATCGTTATCCTGCCGTGACCCTCTTCCACCTCGTACATCTTGTCGAGCAGGAGCATGAGGGTCGATTTTCCGCTGCCGGTTCCCCCGAGGATGCCGAGGGTCGTGCCGGATTTTACGGTAAGGTTGATATTTTTAAGTATCTCTTTCCCTTCGACGTAGGAGAACGATACGTTCTCGAAGACTATGTCGCCGGTCATGTCGGCGGGGACTGCGCCGTCGCGGTCGTGTTCCTCCTCAGCCGCCATTATCTCGTGAACACGCTCGACGGAGACACCCGCCTTGCTCATCTCGGATATCATCCTTCCGAGCATACGGATGGGCCATACGAGGCGCGCGTTGTAGGAGATGAAGGCGACGAGCTCGCCCGCCGTCAGCGTCCCCTTCACGCAGAAGACGGAGCCGAATACGACGACGAGGAGTATCTGCGCGCCGGAGAGGATATCCGAGGTGCTCCAGAAGAAGGACATCGTCTTGGCGAGCTTCACCCATAACTTCGTGTAGTGGTCGTTCTGCTTGTAGAAGCGGTCGCGCTCGTATCTCTCTCGCCCGAAAGCGCGCACGACTCTCGCGCCGGTCAGGTTCTCCTGAGCCATGGCGGAGAGCTTTCCCTCGTTCTCGTCGCACTCGCGGAACGTGCGCGATATCTTGCGGCGGTAGAGGATGGAGTAGGTGAGGACTATCGGGAGCGGTATTACCGCGATGAGAGTGAGCGTCGTATCCATCGACGCCATGAAGACGACGGACATCGCGATGAGCACGACGATACGCAGGATCGACACGAGCTGCTCCGAGAAGAAGCGCTTGATCGTGTCGACGTCCGAGGTGCATCTCTGTATTATGTCGCCCGTGCGCACCTTCTGGTGCCACTTGTAGGGCAGTCTTTCAATGTGGGAGAAGACGGTGTCGCGCATGGTCTTGACGAGCTTTTCAGAAGCTCTCGCGTTCGTCACGCGCAGGGTGTACTGCATTATCACCATCACCGCCGCGACGGCGACGAGGGCGAGCGCCATGACCCAGACGTTCTTCGACAAGAACTCAAGACCGCCGAACGCGTCGATCATCCATTTTGAAAGACCGGTCGCGCCCTTTTCGGTGTTCGGGATGACGTAGTCGATCGATGTGCGGATTATCTGCGGGGTCAGCATATCCGCAAGGGCCGAGAGCGCGGTCGCCGCGACGCAGAAGGCGAACATCGCCCGACTGCCTTTGGTGAAGTCCGTCATCATCCGGAACTTGCCGTACTTCTTCCTTTCTTTATTATTCGTATCTTTTTTCATGTTTTCTCCTTAAACAGGTCAAAAGCGCCCCACTTCTACTTCAGATGCGGGGCGCGGAGTCAAATGACTGTATTATTCTTCTTCCTGTTTCGTCACGGCGATCGAGAGCTCTTCGAGGGCTGCGGGATCAGCCGGAGCGGGGCATTTGGACATGAGCTCGGACGCGTTCTGTACCTTCGGGAACGCGATGACGTCTCTTATGTCGTCGAGTCCGAGAAGGAGGCAGACGAGTCTGTCGAGACCGTACGCGAGGCCGCCGTGAGGAGGCACGCCGTACTTGAAAGCCTCGAGGAGGAATCCGAACTTGTTCTCAGCCGACTCCTTGTCTATTCCGAGAACGGAGAACATCTTCGACTGGAGCTCTCCCGAGTGTATACGGATAGAGCCGCCGCCGAGTTCGACGCCGTTCAGGACTATGTCGTATGCTTTTGCGCGCACTGCCCCCGGGTCGCTGTCGAGGAGAGGGATGTCCTCGTCCATCGGCATCGTGAAGGGGTGGTGCATCGCGTAGAATCTGCCGTCTTCCTCGCTGTACTCAAGGAGCGGG
>CADBTH010000174.1 GCA_902797495.1 uncultured Ruminococcus sp. | reverse complement strand
CGTCTTTCTTTCCAAAGAAAGACGGAAATCGTTCCCTATATCTTACCCCTCGAGCTCTTTCTCTCTTCGGGCTTGATGTTTCCGGCTTTCGTCAGCGCGATCTTCGTTATCATCGGACCGAAGAGCTCGTAGATCAGAACTCCGAACAGAACGATGCTCCTGATTATCGCGCCTTCAGATCCGAGGTCGGGGTCGCCGGCGACGATGACCGACATACCGAGCGCGACGCCCGCCTGAGGCAGAAGCGTGTATCCCAGATACTTCGTCGTATCGCGGTCGCACTTCATAAACTTCGCACTGCCGTACGCTCCGAAATACTTACCGAGGGAACGCGCGACTATGTAAACGAGACCGATCGCCACTATCGTGAAATCTCCGAACACGGAGAAATCGAGTTCCGCTCCGGAGAGCACGAAGAATATGATGAACAGCGGCGCCGTCCACCTGTCGCACCTGTCCATCAGCTCCGCGGAAAAGTCGCACATATTGCAGAAGATCGTGCCGAGCATCATACATACGAGGAGGGGCGAGAAGCCGACCTTGACAGGGCCTATATTGAAGGTTGCCATCGAGATCGCGACCGCGAGAAGAACGAAGGTCACCGCGATCGAGAGCCTCTTGCTTCTCGAATGGAAGAATTTTTCCGAGAAGGTGAGCAGCGCGCCGAGGAGAGCGCCGAGGACGAGGGAGACGACGATCTCAACGAGCGGCTCAACGACGACGGAGATCACGTTGACCGTGCCGGATATCAGCGCCTTCGCGATACCGAAGGATACCGCGAAGATAACGAGCCCCACCGCGTCGTCGAGCGCGACGATCGGGAGGAGAAGATCCGTCAGCTTGCCCTTCGCCTTGTACTGGCGGACGACCATCAGAGTCGCCGCGGGAGCTGTCGCCGCCGCGATCGCGCCGAGGATGATCGCCGTTGATACCGGAAGCTTCTCGCCAACGATGAAGTGAGTGACTATAAGCGCGACGTCGACGAAAAGGGTCGCCATTAGCGCCTGAAATATGCCGATGACCGTCGCCTGACGGCCGGTCTCCTTTAACTGGGAAAGCCTGAATTCGTTTCCTATCGCGAAAGCTATGAAGCCGAGCGCGATGTTCGAGAGGATGCCGAAATCCGCGACGTGTTCAAGGGTCGAAAAGCCGAGTCCCGGAACGCCGAGCCTGCCGAGGCAGTAAGGGCCGATAAGTATACCGGCGATGAGGTACGCCGTGACCGCGGGAAGTCCGAAGAGCTTCACAACTCTCGACATGAACAGTCCCGCCAGAAGAACCACCGAGATCGTAAGAATCGTTTCCATCTTTACGCCTTCATTCTGATTATACAAAGTTTAATGGGGCATTCAATGCCCCATTGTTTTATTTTTTATTAAGACCGGCTTACGCCTGAGCCGCCTCAACGATTTTGAGGAACTTTTCGGGAACGAGGGAAGCTCCGCCGATCAGACCGCCGTCGACGTTGACCTTCGAGAGAAGATCCGCCGCGTTGCCGTCGTTCATGCTTCCGCCGTACTGGATCGTCGTCGCCTCGGCGACGTCTTTTCCGTACATACCGGAAAGAGTCTCTCTGATCAGAGCGCAGACCTCTTCAGCCTGCTCGGGAGTCGCCGTCAGACCCGTGCCGATAGCCCATACGGGCTCGTACGCGATGATGACGTTCTTCATCTCTTCCGCGCTGATACCGGCGAGGTCGAGCTTCGTCTGCATGGAGACGACCTCGGACGTGATGCCAGACTGTCTCTGCTCGAGCACTTCGCCGAGGCAGAGGATGACTTTCAGTCCCGCCGACAGCGCAGCTTTTGCTCTGAGATTGACCGTCTCGTCAGTCTCTGCGAAATACTGTCTTCTCTCGCTGTGACCGACTATGACGTATTCTACGCCGCACTCTGTGAGCATTTTTGCGGAAACCTCTCCGGTGTACGCGCCGCTCTCCTTGAAGTGGACGTTCTCGGCGCCGATCTTAACGTCGGTGCCGCGCGCGGCGTCGACTGCCGCGGCGATATCTACGAACGGAACGCAGAGGACTACGTCGCATCCGTTCATGCCCTTCGTCAGCTCGGCGGTCTTAGCGACTGCTTCCGCAGCTTCCGAGGGAGTCTTATTCATTTTCCAGTTGCCCGCGATGACCGCGCGTCTTACTTCTTTCTTCATGTCAGCCTACCTCTTCGATCATTTGTCCTGGAGGCAAGCGATACCGGGAAGTTCGAGCCCTTCGAGGAATTCGAGGGACGCGCCGCCGCCGGTGGATACGTGAGTCATTCTGTCGCTGTAACCGAGCTTCGCAACTGCAGCCGCGGAGTCGCCGCCGCCGATGATCGAGATAGCTCCGGAATTTGCAACTGCTTCAGCGACCGCTTCGGTACCTGCCGCGAAGTTCTTCCATTCGGAAACGCCCATGGGGCCGTTCCAGATGACCGTGCCCGCGCCGATGATGGACTTTGCGAAGAGTTCCTGAGTCGTCTTGCCGATGTCGAGACCCATCCAGCCGTCAGGGATGGAGTCGGAATAAATTCTCATAAAGGGGGTGTCTTCCTTGTACTCTCTGCCGACTACGTTGTCGACGGGAAGCAGGAAGCTGACGCCCTTTTCTCTCGCCTTAGCGACGAGCTCGCGCGCGAGGTCTACCTTGTCGTACTCGCAGATGGACGTTCCGACGTCGTTGCCGAGCGCCTTGAAAAACGTATAAGCCATACCGCCGCCGATAATGAGCATATCGACCTTGTCGATGAGGTTGTTGATAACGCCGATCTTATCGGAGACTTTCGCGCCGCCGAGGATCGCTACGAACGGTCTCTTCGGATTCTCAAGAGCTTCTCCCATGATGGAAATCTCTTTCTTGATCAGGTAGCCGCAGACTGCGGGGAGATAATCCGCAACGCCCGCCGTGGAAGCGTGAGCGCGGTGAGCCGTACCGAAAGCGTCGTTGACGAAGATGTCCGCCATGGAAGCGAGTTCCTTCGCGAAAGCGGGATCGTTGTCCGTCTCTTCCTTGTGGAAGCGGACGTTTTCTATCATGAGCACGTCGCCGTCTTCGAGAGCTGCGGCCTTAGCCTTCGCGTCCTCGCCGACAACGTCTTTTGCCATGACTACTTCTTTTCCGAGGTACTCGGAGAGCTTCTTCGCAACGGGTGCGAGAGAGTATTCGCTCTTGAATTCGCCCTTCGGTCTGCCCATGTGGGAGCAGAGGATAACTCTTGCGCCGTTCTCGATGAGGTATTTGATCGTGGGAAGCGCGCCGACGATCCTGTTGTCGTTCGTGATGACTCCGTCCTTCATGGGAACGTTAAAGTCGCATCTCACAAGGACTCTCTTGCCTTTAACATCGATGTCTTCAACTGTTTTCTTGTTGTACGTCATTATTTTCTCTCCGTATAATTATAATTTTTTATTCTATAATAATATACCATATTTCAAAGATATATTCAACGGCATTTTTGCCGAATATTTCACACGCCGCAAGGCGTTTTGTTATTATATTCCCATAAAAAAGTCAGATAAGACCGATCAGCGCGGCGCAGCGCAGAAAGTTTTCCGGCTCCCCGGCGCGGAAAGTCATCTCCTCGCCGCTCGTCGGATGGATGAATGTCAGCTCCTTCGCGTGCAGCATCTGACCCGTGAACAGAGCGGGATGACGGCGCTGGAACAGAGTCCGGTCTCCGCCGTATACGGGGTCTCCGAGCACCGGATGACCGATCGACGACATATGGACTCTGATCTGATGAGTCCTTCCCGTCTCGAGAGCGCATTCCGCGAGCGTGAATCCCTCGGAGAATGCGAGCGACCTGTAGTGGGTCACGGCGCGGCGGGCGGCGGGGTCGGACTCCTTCGCTATCGCCATCTTTTTGCGGTCGGACGGGTGGCGCGCTATCGGGCGGTCGACGGTCCCCTCCTCTTCGCGAAGTCTTCCGACGAGGATCGCGGAGTAGCGTCTTCTCATCGTGTGATCCTTCAGTTGTTCAGCCAGCGACAGATGCGCCGCGTCGTTCTTCGCCGCGGCGATGAGCCCCGTCGTATCGCGGTCTATCCTGTGGACGATACCGGGCCGAAGCACTCCGTTTATCGACGAGAGACTTCCCCTGCAGTGCCACAGCAGCGCCGAGACGAGAGTTCCGTGCTCGTGACCGGGCGCGGGGTGGACGACCATTCCCGCCGGCTTGTTGACGACGATGACGTCCGCGTCCTCGTAAACCACGTCGAGCGGTATGTCCTCGGGCTCGGCGTCGGGCTCTCTTGTCTCCGGAAAAGAGACGGTGAGCGAGTCCCCCGCGCGAAGCTTGTAGTTTTTCTGAACTGCGGCTCCGGATACCGTCACCGCGCCCCCTTCGAGCAGCTTCTGCGCGGCGCTCCTCGTTATGCCGAGCTCTCCGCACATGAAAATATCGGCACGAGTGCCGATATTTTCTTCATTTACTTTTATGATGACGTCGTCAGTTCTCATCGTTCTCTTCCCGTTCTTCATCCGTTTTTGAGGAGGCGTTTTTTCTGTCCTTGATCTCTTCGATCACGATCGAGAGAACGAGCAGTACGCAGCCGACGGTAACGCACACGTCGGCGACGTTGAACACCGTGTTGAACGGAAAGAAGTTGACGAGCGTCACGTCGATGAAATCGACGACCTTTCCGTTTGCCACGCGGTCTATCATGTTTCCTATACCGCCTCCCACTATAAGGGCGAGGGATACGGCGGTGAAATTGTTCTTTATCCTTCCGAGCGCCAGGCACGCGACCGCGACGATTATAACGACCGTCGAGAGGGTCATGAATACCCATCTGTGGTTTGCGAGTATTCCCGCCGTCGCTCCGGAGTTCAGAACGTACGTAAAGTTCAGCGCTCCCGGGATCGCCTCGACGCTCGCGCCTTCATACGTCAGCGCGCGTACCGCGAGAGCTTTGGTCGTCTGATCCGCGGCGACCGCCAGTACCGCGACGGCGAGTGCGGCGAGCCTTCCCGCCACGCTCTGTCTTTTCTTATCAGTCATTGTCCTCTTCAGATCTCACGGCCTTGAATTCGTCCGTGATGCTCATGCTCCTCTTGATCTTCCATCTTCTCTTTCTCATCTTCGGCTTTTCGATCGTGTCGAACATCGGGCCCGTCTGGGAAGTGGGCGACAGGGGGTCTGCGAGAGGATCGAATTCTATGTCTGCCGCGTCGTAAAACTCGTTGCTGTCGTCTTCCGCGCGGCGGCGGCGTTCAAGTATCTCCTCCTCTGTCATCGGAGCGTCCTTCTTCTCTTCTTCCTCTCCGTCGCTCTCTCCGTATACCGCTTCGAAATCGGCGTCGTCGTAGGAGTTCAGCGTTCCGAAGACGTCGTTTATCGAGACCGGACCGTCAAACTCGTTGACCGCGTTCTCGATCTCTCCCTCGTCTCCGAATTCTTCCGAGTCCTCGAGGTCTATATCGGGAGCCTCAAACTCTTCCGGCGTCTCTTCTCCGAGCGCTTCGGGAACGAATTCGAATTCGTCGCCTATCTCCTCGTCTTCCCCGATCGCTTCATTGAGATCGAGATGATCTTCCGCTTCAGACGCGGTGAATACCGGGGCTTCCGGCGCTTCGTAAAACTCTTCTTCATCCTCTTCTTCGGACTCTTCTTCGGCATCTTCGTCCGACATCGTAAGCTCTTCGCCGTCAGTCGGCGCGCTTCCTTCGGGCGCCTCGAACGTGTAGAGCTCCTGCTCTTCGTCCGCGGCGACGTCCGCGTATTCTTCTTCAGCGCTTACCGCGGGCTCCGCATCAACTTCCGGCATCGCCTCGACTTCGGGCTCGGACTCGGCTTCGGACTCTTCTTCGACTTCGGGCTCTGCCTCGACTTCAGCCGCCGTTTCCGGCTCTTCGTCCTGCTCCTCGCCCCTGACTATCGTCTCTACTTCTCTCTCCACACCGGTTCCGGCGTAATACGAGTCGTCGCAGTCGGCGTCGGGTTCGTCGCCGAGAAGCTTTATGAAGCTGTCGAGCTCGCTCTTGCTCAGCGCGTCAGTCTCGAAAACTCCCGCAGCCTCCGCGTAAGCGTTTATCCTCGTTATATGTTCCTTGTAAAGCGAGAACAGGTCGCTCCTGAACTTCAGAACTTCGCGCTTCGTGTTCTCGTAGATATTCTTCTGCTCTTCGACCTGAGAAACCATGTCCGCGACGATACGGTTGCACTGACGGCTCGTCCTGATTATGACTCTCGCCGCCCTGCTCTTAGCGTCGTTGAGTATGCCGTCGGCGTTCGACTTGGCTTCCTTTATGATGTCTCCGCGCACCGCTTCCTCGCGGTGATACTTGTCGATCTCGTCGCTTGCCGCCGCGAGCTTTCTGTACAGATCCGCTATCTCTCCTTTGAGCGATTCGACATCTTTCTCGGACTGCTCGACGAATCTGTCGACCTCTTCTGCGTTATAGCCTCTGAACGATTTTTTAAATTCCGCTCTTCCTTTTTCTTTATCCATTTTTCATATCCTTCCATGCCGCGCAGCGGCTCAAACGTATTTTCTCGCGTCTATCCTGAGCCGTCCTCTGCGGTTGACTCCGCGATCTCCGTCATAAATATACTTTCCGTAGCCTCTCACGGAGATCACGTCTCCGCGCTCAAGAGTCCTGTCGGGCTTATCCTCGACGAAATAGTTGACCGTCACGTCTCCGGACGAAACGAGCCCCGCCGCGGTCTCTCTTGAAATATTGCACAGAACGCGCACGACCCCGTCAAGTCTCGGGGACATTACGGTACCGGTGAGCGCCTCGTATTCTTTTTCGATCCTGAATCCGTCCGGCAGTTCGCAGACGCGCGCCGAAACGCGCTCGCGGCCGACTGACGTCAGCTCAGATGCGATAAACTCCGCCGTCGAGGGGATCGCGAAGACGTACGCGGACGACGGCGCGTCCGCCGATATATCGCCTATCGAATCGCGCTCGATACCGAGAGCGGTCAGAGAGCCGAGATAGTCTCTGTGAGAGAGATCCGCGTAAGCGCTGCCCTCAATCCTCACGGCGCACACCCCGCCTTCGATCTCTCCGGAATCCGCTCCGGAAGATATGACCTCGCGAAGAGTATCCTCCCGCGAAGGATCGAACGCGCCGGAAGCCGTGACGCCGTCGGGTATCATCCACTCAGGGAGGAACACCGCGCATCTTCTCTCGCATCCGGGAGCTCCGCCCCAGAAGAAGCATCTCTCTCCCGCGCCGCACGCGCGCGCTATATTATAAGCCTCCGCCTGCTCGGCGGGGGTCAGAAAACGTGACGTTCTGACGGAGTATTCCGACGACGTGATAAGATCCCTTACCCTCCCGTCGAACATCCTGTCCTGCGCCGCGTTCCGGTTATTGTTTCCCATAGTTCACCATACAGATAAAGCCCCTTGACTCGGAGGGGCGGCCTGCGCCGAAATATCGCCGATATTCTGCGCAAAAATCACCGGAGCTATGCCGTTGCGGCATAGCTCTCGTGATATGTTAACTTAAAATCAAAGCTCCGCGCCGAAATCTTCGGATTCTTCTTCCTCTTCGGGTTCGGGCTGTTTCTTCTTCTTGCTCGTGAGCTTAGCTTCGTCAACGTCTACGTTGTTGGGCGTGATGACGTAAGCCTTCGTAGCGATCTTCTTAAGGCTGCCGTTGATCGAATACGCTACGCCGAACAGGAAGTCTATAATACGGCGGGATGTGTCCGCGTCCGCGTCCTCGAGATTGAGAACGACTGTTCTTTTGCTGAGAAGGTGGTCTGCTATCTGCGGAACGCTCTCAAACGTCTTCGGCTTGAGGACCTTCATTTCGATGGAAGCGCCGGAAAGACTGATTCCGCCCATTCCCGTACCGACCGTACCCATGCCGGCAGGCTGAGACTGGATGTTCTGCGCGCCGTCGTCAACTGCGGGATCGTCATATCCGCCGAACTCGCCGTAGTAATCGTCCTCGTAGTTATCCGCGTACGTTTCCTCGGGAGCCGGTTTCTTTTTGAAATTTTCCATAAAACCAAAAGCCATATTCAAATTCCTCCGAAAAATATGTTCAAAATTATATTGTACAAGTCGGCGTCAGGGATAAACTCTGGAGCCGAAAACCGCGGAACCGAGCCTTATCTCGGTAGCGCCTTCGGCGACCGCTTCCTCATAGCTTTCACTCATGCCCATAGATAATACAGGCTCTATTATATTATAGAGATATTTTTGCGAAATGTCAAGAAATATCTGATAAGTTTTACTAAAATATTTGTTGTAATCCGATTTTACATCGCATCTCGGCGCCATCGTCATGATACCGACGGGTCTGACGCTCTCAAACTGCGCAAGCTCGGCAAAAAACGAGTCCGCGTCCTCGGGCATTATCCCGCCCTTCGACTCCTCTTTTCCGATATTGATCTCTACGAGCACGTCGGAGACTACGCCGAGCGACTTCGACACGCGGTCGATCTCGCGGGCGAGATGTGCCGAGTCCAGCGACTCGATCAGCGAGACCTTGCCCACGACGCTCTTCACCTTGTTCGTCTGCAGATGCCCGATCAGGTGGATATCCGTTTCGCCGCAGACAGCGTCGTACTTCGAAAGCAGCTCCGGGACTCTGTTCTCGCCAATCAGTCTGTAGCCGAGCTCCTTCGCCGCGAAAAGGATCCTCTCCGCGGGGACGGTCTTCGTCGCGAGAAGAACGTTCACGTCCCTCTTCGACGACCGCTTCGCTCTTGCGTTTTGTATATTGTATTCTATCCTTTTCAGATTCTCTCTGACGACAAGATCGTCCATATGATACCTCAATTCATGTTCGTTATGACTCTTCCGTCCGAGAGTCCTTTTCCGCTGACGATAACGTTCTCGTTCACCTCGAGCCAGCGGTATTCTTCTTTCACGGCTTCCGCGCTTTCCGGCGCGGCGGAGCCGTCCGTCTGTCCGTTCGCGGCGTCTTCGGGCGACCACTCGGGAGACTGAGCGACCCCGTCGTTGTCCTCGTTGACCTCGGTCTCCGCCTCTTTGGCCTCCGTGTGGTCCATTACCACGATGTAGTTGTTCTCGTACTCGGTCATGATCTCTATCTTCCTGAAGTGGACGACTTCGCCCGTCAGGACGTAAACTCCCATCTGACCGTCGATGATGCGCACCGCGGACTTCGGGATCTTGAACCCCGTGTATTCGTTCTCGAGAAGCTCATAGCTCTGCATCCGCGCGAAGTCGAATCCTTCGGGGATCTTGTCCGTTCTGAACACGGCGACTCCCGTGTCGCCTCCGGGACATATCTTCTCGAGGGTCATTACGATCTTCGCTCCGCCGTTGTGCGGAAAGAATACGGTGTACTCCTCGCCGGGTATCTTTGCGTCGAGACTCGATTTGGTCAGCTCGCACGCGAAATACCAGACGGACGACGTGACGGTCTTTCCCGCGTCGTGCGACGTATCCGCGGCGGGGGACGAAACGAGAGACTTGAAGTCGTCGTAAGTCATCGAGCTGACAGCGCCGGATGAAAACGCCTTTTCATACCCGTCCGTGTCGGGGTAGTACCACCCGGAGCAGGGCGTCTTTACGACGGACAGGAGCGTTCCGAGAGCCGACGTCAGCTCCGCTCTTCGGCGCTCGAGCTGCGTTATCTGCGCCGCGAGGTCTCCTCCCGTGCCGGACGCCGCGTTCCTGCGGTTGACCTTCGTTATGAGGTTCAGCCTGTGCGAGACCGCCTCGGCGTATTTTCCCTGCTCAGCGCACCGTCTCATCTCCGTTATCAGCGCGTAAGTCTCGGAGTCGAGCTTCGACACGTCGCGGTTCGTAAGATTCGACGTGTCTGACGACGCCGTCAGCAGAGCGATCTGCTCGTCTATGTCGGAGAGCTCGCGCTCGACGTCCGCGCCACCGGACGAATAGAGGTTCGCCACCTCGCTGTACGCCGACACCTTGGTCCCCGCCTGAACGGACGAGACCACCGCCCCCGCTCCGGGGGACTCGATCACGGTCTCGTTCCTGAAGACGTACCCCTCTCCCGTGCTCTTCACCGTGTAGGTGTAGGCGGTCGCCGGGATACACTTCACGTTCGACGTAACCTTGTGCCATATCTGATACCCGATATACGCTATCATCAGCAGTCCGAGCACGGTGCCCGCGACCCTGAGCAGCACTTTTTTAAGGTAATCCTTATCGTATCTTTCAAGCATTTTTCATACCCTGTTATTTCGGAAATTCAAAGCGATATCACGTTCGCTCCCGCGGCCTCCGCGGCGTCCTCCGTCCTGCTCGTGAAGACGAGGGACTGCGGCATACCTTCCTTTGCGAGGACTCCGAACATCTTGTTGAGTCTCGCTCTGTCGAGCCTTGCGAAGCTCTCGTCGAATATCATCGGCGGAGTCTCGTCCGCGTACATGACTTTTACGAGCGCGGCGCGCACGCTGACGTACGACGCGTCCTTCGTGCCCTCCGAGAGAAAGTCGACTCCGCGCATAACGCCTCCCGCGCTCGCGCTGAGCGAAAGATCCTCTCCGGTCGAGAGATCCGAATATTTTCCGTCTGTCACACTGTTCATTATCGAAGCGGCTTCGGCGGCGACTCTCGGCATGACGTCCGAACGCATCTTTTCGCCCGCCCGGATCAGCGCCGTTTCCGCGACGACGAGCGCCTCGTATTTTTTATTCAGTTCTCCCAGCTCGCTCTCTATGACCGAAAGCCTCGACGCGATCTCCGACGGCGTCTTTCCCGCCGCGCCGAGCGCGGCGAGCTCCCGTTCGAGCGACGACTGTCTCTCCCTGAGGGAAGACGCCGTGCTCTCGGCGAAATCCTTCGCTCTTTTCAGTTTGTTATAGTCGTCCTTCGTCATCGCGAGGATCCTGTCGCGGTCGACCGCTTCGAGAGCAGTTCTCTCCGCTTCCGCGGCTTCTCCCCTCTCCTCGTCTCCGACGTCTGCGACTATGGCGGAAAGTCTTCCCTCCGCCGCCGCGAGTCGGGACGTGAGCTCCGCTTTGGCGTCGATTATCTCCTTCGCCGCCTCGCGGGCGCGGGAGAGAACGTCGAAGACGTTTTCCGACGGCTCGATGCCGAGCACGTCGCCGTAAGACATACCGAGATCGATCTCGCGGTCGTGCTTCGTTATCGCCTCTTCCGTAACGGCGTCTATCTTCTTGATCTGCTCCTCGAGCTTTCTCGCATATTTCACTCTTTCATTCTTCGCCTTCAGCGCGTCCCCGAGAGATCTCTCGTCCTCGGCGTCCCACTTGTCAAGCAGTTCGTCGTACGAGCGCGAAAAGCGCCTGAACAGGAATATCGACGCCGCCGTGATAAGCGCCAGCGCCGCCGCGCCTCCGATCAAGAAACCGAGGTAGCCCTCTTCGGAGAGCCTCGAGCGAAGGGGCGGGATCAGGATGAAAGCGAGCGTGAAAAACGTGAATACCGCAAGCGTGCATCCAAGCGCAAGGCAGAACGTCGAGCCGCGTCTGAGGCTCTTCGCCTTAGCCGTAACTTCATCCGCGTCCTCAACTTCTCCCGTGTCTCTGTTCCCGAGCTTTTTTTCAAGCTCTTCTCTCTTCTCCGCAAGAGTTTCGATATCCGTCTCGGAATCCCTGACCGTCTTCTCGCAAAGCTCGATCTTCGCGACGAGCTTTCCGTCGACTCCCGCGGGGAGCGTCTCAAGCTCTCGCTTTATGGACGAGACCTCCGCTTCGGTCTCCTCGAGGGTCTTGACCTTAGACCCTATCCTGACGGCTTCATACGCTCCGCAAAGCGCGGACAGCTCCTTTGCTTCCGCCTCTCTCTTCGCGCGTTTCGCCTCTATATCGGAGAGCGTTCCTTCGAGGTCTACGACTCTCTTAGCCGTCCCCTTCGAATCTTCGAGAAGCGCCTTCAGACGGTCGCGCTCCTCCTCAAGCGCCGGTATCCTTCCGCCGCCTCCGTTTCTGTGACGGAGCGCCTTTCTCGCACTGTCGAGTTTTTCGACCGCGCGCTTCGTGTTTATCTGTTCGTCTCCCGAGGACATGAGGTTTTCGAGCGCTACCTTCAGCCCCGCGCCGTCTATCTTCGCGGAAGAGAGATCCTTGACGAACGCGCTCTGAACGAAGACTCCCTCGGGGAAGCCGAAAAAATACTCTCCCGGAGATTTAGGAGTCTTTACGACAGATCCGTCCGACGTATCAGTTATACGGCAGCTCTCCCTGTAAAGAGTCCTTCCGCCCTCGTTTACTCTGTGGAGCCTGCGCTCGATGCGGAAAGTCCCTCGGCGGCACTCTGCGACAAGATACCCTGCCGCGATGTCGAAATCCCAGTTGACGTAGTGCTCCTTCTCGGAGATATCGCCGTCCGCCGCTTTGCCGGAGAGCCCGTAGAAAACGAATTTTATGAACATGGCGAGAGTGCTCTTCCCGCTCTCGTTCTCCCCTTCGATCACGTTCAGCCCGCGATCGAATCTCACGACCCTGTCGGTCAGCGGACCGAACGCCTTTATATTCAGCTCTTTAATATACATAATTCAAAACCCGAGGTCCCGGATCTCTCCGGCGACCGATATCCAGAATCAAAAATCGACGATGTTGTTTCCCGAAAGAGCGGCGAGCCCGTATTTGAGCGCCTTCTCCGCGACCGCGCGGGACGACGCGTCCTCCAGCAGCGGCTCGAGTTCTCTGAAGAATTTTCCCCTGACCGTTCCGTCCGCGGCGAGCTCCTCCGCGCTCTCTTCCGTTACTGTCGCGTCCGTGAGTTCGAAGTAAAAGAGCCCCGTGACCTCGCGCGCGAGGTCGGACGTGTTGATGACGAGAGTGGCGGGTACCGCCCCCGTCAGCTTAAGCGAGAGGAGAGTCTCCTCTCCGTAGCCCTCTCCGTCGACGTATGCGTTTATCCTCGCGAGGATCTCGTCCCTCGATACCGCGCCGTCGACCGAGAGCTCCGCGCGCTCGTACCGCCTCTTCGAGAAGCGAAGCCTCTTGGCGGAAACACGCGGAACGCCGTTCTCTTTTTCTATCTCCACGAGGAGCGCGCCCTTAGGACCGACTTCCGTAAAGTCCCTGCCCTCGAGGCATCCGCAGAACGCCCAGACCGCGTTCCCGACTTTTCTCGGCTCCGTCGGATTGTGTATGTGAGCGAGCGCCGTGTAGTCCGCGCCGAAGTCCCTCACGATCTGCTCGTTGACCGGACAGTACGGCGTGTCGGGGCTTCTCGAATCGGCGTGGCCGACGAGGATGTTTATCCTGTTCGGGTCGTCCACTCTCGCGCCCTGCGCCGGATTCTTCTCAAGATACTTCGAGCAGAAACTGTAGCCGTATACGTCGACTCCGAGACGGTCGAGAGAGAATTTTTCGATCTCTTCGCCGGAGAATATATGTACGTTTTCCGGAAATACGCCTTCCTTGACATAGACCGAGGTCTCGGAGATCGGGTCGTGGTTGCCCGCGGCTATGAAGATCTCGGCGGGGCAGTTCTTCGCTTCCCTCACGATCAGCGCGACGGTCTCGCGCGTCGCGTACTCGCTGTCAAAGAGGTCGCCCGCGATCAGTATGATGTCGACCGCGTTCTTTTTCGCGTAGCTCATCATCGTCGCGAAGGACGCTCTCAGCTCGTTTTTCCTGATCTCCGCGCGCTTCACGTCGAGCCCCGAAAACGGGCTGTCGAGATGAACGTCGCCCGTATGTATTATTTTGATCATGTCAACTCCGTCACAAGATATATTTATACAAAGTATATTATACCACTATATTTCGGAAAGTTCAATAGAAAACGGCTACTAAAAATATAATTTATCGTTTATTCCGAGATTTTTTAATATATATATTTATTTTTTGATTTTTTTGTGGTACAATGTAAAATGTATTATTATGGGCAGGTATGTCCGTAAACTGACGGGAGGTATTCGCCGTGGCAAAATACAGACAGGACAGGATCAACGATTCCGTCGCTAAAGAAGTTTCACAGATAATAAGAGAAGTCAAGGACCCGAGGGTCTCGTCCGCGTTCATCACGGTGACCGGAGCCGAAGTCACTCAGGACTTAAAATATGCGAAGATTTTCTATTCCGGCATCACCGGAAAGGACCCCGAGACAGACCGCGGACTCGCAAGCGCCGCGGGATTCGTAAGAGGACAGCTGGCGAAAAGGCTCAACATGAGGATTACGCCCGAGATCACGTTCGTCTACGACTCCTCTCTCGAGCACGGTATGAAGATCGCAAAGATACTCAACGAGCTCGACATCACGGACGAAGACGAAGAAAACGCGGGTGACGAGTGATGGCGGAAGAAAGATTCCCCGCGCTCACGGTCGCGGAGGCTGCCGATATCATAGCGCGGTGCGGCAGCGCGCTGATAGTTTCGCACAAGAGCCCGGACGGCGACGCCGTTGGCTCGGCGACTGCCCTCAAAAAGATATTTGAATCTCTCGGACGCCGCGCGGCGGTCGCCGTCCCGACGCCCGTGCCGGACTACTGTTCCTTCCTGACGGAAGGGGAGGACATACTGTACAGAGATGGCGAAGAGAAAGAGTTCGGAGCGCTGATCGCGGTAGACGTCGCGTCGCCCGCCCAGCTCGGAGAGCTCTCGCGCCTCGCGGACAAGTTCTCCCTCATGATAGATCACCACGCGAGCGGTGAGGCTTTCGCTCCTCACCTCACGGTCCCCTCGGCATCCGCCGCGGGAGAAGTCGTATACGATATATATGAAGAACTCGCTCTGCGCGGACTCGTCGCCCAAGGCGGCGCGGACGTCGCAAGAAGCCTGTACGCCGCGATCTCCTCGGATACGGGCAGCTTCAAATACAGCAACACGACTCCGAAGACTTTCAGGATCGCCGCCGCCCTCTCGGAAAGGATAAACGGAGCGGACGACGGAGGTCTTGCGACGTGGGATATCTCGCGTCTGCTTCACGACACGGTAACGGAAAAGGATCTGCGGATCAACGCGTTCGTCGCAGACCGCATCAAGCTTTTCAAAGACGGCTCTCTCTCAGCCTGCCTGATAACGGCGGACGACATGAAGGCTCTCGGAGCGGAGGACCGCGACATGGGCGGCGCGATAGACGTCGCGAGGTCGCTTGCAGGAGTCGAGGCGGCGGTCACCGTAAGGCAGAGCGCGTCAGACCCGAACGAATTCAAGATCTCGGCAAGGGCGAACGCGGACGTCGACGTCGCGGCGGTATGCGCCTCCCTCGGAGGCGGAGGACACCGTCGCGCGGCGGGAGCGACGATACACGCGGCGTCTCCCGAGGAGGCTTTCTCCGAGGCGGTCCGCGCTTTTATGGGGGACGCCGGAGAATACGGAAAAGGGCGGTGCTTAGGCGATGAGCAGAAATAAGCCCGCGACAGTGACCGGAGTCCTCATTATAAACAAGCACGCGGGAGTCACCTCCCACAAGATAGTCTCGATACTCCGCAAGCTCTACGATATGCCGAAGGTAGGGCACACGGGAACGCTCGACCCGATGGCGACGGGCGTTCTGCCGATCCTGCTCGGGAGGGCGGTCAAGGCGGCGGATTTCCTGCTTGCCGAGGACAAGGAGTACGAGGCGGAAATGACGCTCGGGATCACGACCGACACACAGGACACGACGGGGGAAGTTCTCTCCCGCTCCGACGATATACCGTCCGAAGAAGAGGTGGCCGCGGCGTGCCGCGCCTTCACGGGAGAGATCCTTCAGACTCCCCCGATGTACAGCGCGATAAAGGTCGACGGCAGAAAGCTTTGCGACATAGCGCGCGACGGGGAGACCGTCGAAAGGCAGCCGCGCGCGATAAAGATATACGGCATCGAGCCGGAAAAGGTCTCAGACAGAGTATATAAGCTGAAAGTCGTCTGTTCCAAAGGAACGTACATACGCACGCTTTGCGCTGACCTCGGAGCCGCTCTCGGATGCGGCGCGGCGATGAGTTCTCTTTGCAGAACGAGGTCGGGCCCGTTCACGCTAGACGGCGCGGTGACGATAGACCAACTCTCGGAAATGACGTTCGAAGAGAGGCTCGCTCTGCCGAAACCGACCGAGACGCTCTTCGAAGACCTTCCCGAGGTCGGGATAAACGACTTTTACACGAAGCTCGTCAAGGGCGGTACGGAGCTTTATCAGAAGAAGCTCGGAACGTCCTTCGAAGAGGGGACGACCGTCAGACTCAAGAACGGGGACGTCATGATCGCTCTCGGAAAAGTCGAACAGTTTGAGAAAGGCTCGGCGATCAAGCCGCTGAAACTGTTTGTTCTCTGACAATAACCTGCAATTCTTTCACTTTTACGGTAGCATAAATGATAACAAAAAAACGCGATATGCACGTTCAGGAACAGCTCGCGCACAAAATAGTGCGGAGAACCACGATCCGCGGCACGCTTCTGACGGCGGCGGGCGCGATACTCTGGGCTCTCTCCAGCGCCTGCGGACAGTTCCTGATGCAGAAAAAAGGATTCGACCCCGAATGGCTCGCCTCGACGAGGATACTCCTCGCCGGCACGGTCCTCACGGTGATCGGCATAATCAAGAACAGGTCCGGCTTGAAGGAGCTGTTCAAAAACAAAAAAGATATAGTCCGTCTGCTCGTCTTCGGAGTGCTCGGCTTCATGCTCGCGCAGTACTCTTTCCTCCTCGCGGTGGAAGTGTCGAACGCGGCGACGGCGACCGTTTTTCAGTACACGGCTCCCATTATCATAGTCGCGGTCGTGTGCGTCTCGACTAAGCGAGCTCCGACCCTTATCGAAACGGTCTCGATAGTCCTCGCGGTGACGGGAGTTTTCCTGCTCTCGACCCACGGCTCGTTCTCAAGCCTTTCGATCGACAAGATGGCGCTGATATACGGAATGCTCTCGTCGGTCGGAATGGTCTTCTTCTCTCTGGCTCCCGCGAAGATAATACCGAAGTACGGCAGCGTGCTCGTGACGGGTCTCGGAATGCTGATCGGCGGAATCGTCATGCTCTTCGTGGCAAGACCGTGGAACTACGCCGACTTTGAGAAGTTCGACCTCACGGGCGTGATAGCATACATAGGACTCGCGCTCGGAGGAACGACGATAGGTTACACGCTCTACACCCAGGGCGTCGCGGACATCGGCTCCGCGAGGGCGAGCATGATCGCAAGTATCGAGCCCGTGACCTCGGCGGTATTCGCGGCTTTTCTCGGAACTATGTTCGGCACGCTCGACATCGTCGGGATGGCGTGTATCGTGGTGACGATAATACTGCTCTCGATGCCTCCGAAGAAGCTGAAGATATCTTTCCATCCTCTGCACGGAAAACACAGTAAAGGAGACCGCGCTGCAAGCGGTGACGATAATGAAAAATAAGGTGACGTTTGAATTCAGGACCGACCCTGAAACTTATAAAAAGCTCGCGTTCGTCGCGGAGAAGGAGGGGAGAAACATGAACAATCACATTCTCCACCTCGCGCGCACGAATATCGCATATTACGAAAAAGTCCACGGAAAAATAAAGCCTGCCGACACGGAGAACGTTCCTCTTCCCGAAGACGGCGCGGAAAACGAAGAATAAAGGGGGATATATGGTCTTTTCATCGCTAGAATTCCTCTTTCTCTATTTCGCAGTGTCGATACTCATCTATTTCGCCGTTCCGCTGAAGCTGCGCAACGCCGTTCTGCTCGTCGTCAGCCTGATCTTCTACGGATGGGGCGAGCCGGTCTACGTCTTTCTGATGATCGGCACGATACTTATCGACTACGTATGCGGATACCTTGTCGACAAATACAAAAAGCGCGGCAGGACCGGCGCCGCGAAGGCGGCGATGATCGCCGCGATAGTCTCCAACCTTCTGCTCCTCGGCTTCTTCAAGTACTGGAACTTTATAATCGACAACGTGAACTCCGTCTTCTCTCTGTCGATAAAGACCGTCGAGGTCTCTCTGCCCATCGGCATCTCGTTCTACACCTTCCAGGCGCTCTCGTACGTCATCGACGTATACCGCGAGGACGCGAGGGTGCAGAAGAATCCCGTATCCTTCGGCGCGTACGTCACGCTGTTCCCGCAGCTCATCGCCGGACCTATCGTCCGTTATCAGGACGTAGACAACGAGCTCCGTTCCCGCCCGCACAACATCCTCATGATGTCGTCGGGTATCCGCACT